>WFUY01000447.1 GCA_015484715.1 Thermoflexales bacterium
GGTGAGCACCTCCTTCAGCTTGTGGGAGATGAAGATGACCGACTTTCCCTGGCTCACCAGGGAGCGGATGATGGCGAAGAGGTCTTCCACCTCCTGGGGGGTCAGCACCGCCGTCGGCTCGTCCAGGATGAGGATGTCGGCGTGACGGTAGAGGATCTTGATGATCTCCACCCGCTGCTGGACGCCCACGGGCAGGTCTTTGATGTAGGCGTCGGGGTTCACCTTGAGACCGTACTGCTCGGAGATCTCCCGGATGCGCTGAGCAGCCGCGGCCCGGTCCAGGAAGAGGCCTCCCCGCACCGACTCGACGCCCAGCATCACGTTCTCCGTCACCGTCATCACCGGGATGAGCATGAAGTGCTGGTGGACCATCCCGATGCCCTGGGCGATGGCATCGCGGGGCTCGTGGATCTCCACCCGCCGGCCTCGGATGTAGATCTCCCCCTCGTCGGGCGTGTAGAGGCCGTAGAGGATGTTCATCAGGGTCGTCTTCCCGGCACCGTTCTCACCCAGCAGGGCGTGGACCTCTCCCTCCTCCAGGGTGAGGTCAATGTGGTCGTTGGCCAGGACGCCGGGAAAGGCTTTGGTGATGCCTCGTAGCTCAAGTACTGGGGGCATGGCTACCCTCGTCTGTGCGGTGGTAATTCTTCGGCGGTGTCGGGCTAGCCCGACACCGCCGAAGTCCATGTTCCGCCGGTGGTCGGACGATGAACCATCTACCCGGTGGGCCAGCCCGTCTTGATGGTGCCGTCAATGATCCCCTGGCGGATCTCCTCCAGGTCCTTCTTGATCTGATCCGGCACCCGGTCCTCCCAGTCGTGGAAGGGGGCCAGGCCGACGCCGTCGTTGGCCAGCGTGCCCACGTAGACGCCGCAGCCGTTGAAGTTGCCCTCCACGGCTTGCTTGACGGTGTTGAAGACGGCGTTGTTCAACCGCTTCTCGACGCTGGTGATCAGGATGCCCTTCTCCTGGGGCAGGGTGTAGTACTGGTCCACGTCCACGCCGATGCCGCCCACGTTGGCTCCGGCCTCGGCCCGCTCGCGGACGGCGACCAGGGCCCCGTTGCCGGTCTTGCCGCCGGCCCCGAAGAGCACGTCAATCCCCTCATCCAGCAGCGAGTTGGCTGCGGCCTTCCCCTTCTCCGGGGCCTCGAAGTCGCCCACGTAGGTCTTGGAGAAGGAGACGTTGGCCCCGTACTTCTCGTTGTAGTAGTTGATGCCGCTCTCGAAGCCGACGGCGAACTGGACGACGGGCGGGATCTCCATCCCGAAGACGGCCCCTACCTTCGGATCATCGGGGTCCAGCTCCGTGGCCATCGCGGCGGCCAGGTAGCCACCCAGGAAGGCCGCCTCGTCGGAGGCGAAGACGATCCCCTGGACGTTCTCGATGCAGGGGTCGTAGGCGAAGTCCACGATGGCGAACTTGATGTCGGGGTAGAGGGGGGCCATCTTGGCCGTGGCGTCGGCCAGCAGGAAGCCGACGGTGATGATCATGTCGTAGCCCTGCTCGGCGAACTCGGTGATGTTGTTCTCGTAGTCGGCCTGGGCCTGGGACTCGATGAACTGGGCCTCGACGCCGGGGATCTCCTTGGCCGCCCGCGCCAGTCCCTCCCAGGTGCTCTGGTTGAAGCTGGCGTCGTCAATGCCGCCCACATCGGAGATCATCCCCACGCGGAAGGGCTTGACCTCCCCTTCCTCCTTCGGGGGCTTCGCCTCGCCCAGCGGCCAGCCGGTGTTGATGGTGCCGTCAATGATGCCCTGGCGGACCTCTTCCAGCTCGGCCTTCAGGTCGTCAGGCACCTGGTCCTCGAAGTCGTGGAAGGGGGCGATCCCGACGCCGTTGTTCTTCAGGGTGCCCACGTAGGTGCCACCCTTGAAGGTGCCGTCCAGCACCGCCTTGATGGCGTCGAAGACGGCCACGTCCATGTTCTTGAGGATGGAGGTGAGGTAGACCTCTTTGTACTCGGGGGCGGAGACGTACCAGTCGGTGTCCACGCCGATCATCATCGCGCCCCGTTCCTTAACGGCGGCGGCGGTGCCCAGGCCAACGGGGCCGGCGACGGGCAGGATGATGTCGGCTCCCTCGTCCATCAGCGATTCGGCGAAGCGGCGGCCGTCATCGGTGGACTCGAAGTTGCCGGTGAAGAGGCCGTCGCCTTCGGCGTTGCTCCAGCCCAGCACTTCGACGTTGGTGCCGTGCTTCTGGTTGTAGTACTCGACGCCCGACTCGAAGCCGACCATAAAGATGGTCACCGGCGGGATGTTGATGCCGCCGAAGGTGCCCACCTTGCCCGTCTTGGTCATCCCGGCGGCCAGGTAGCCGGCCAAGAAGGCGGCCTCATCGGTGGAGAAGGTCAGCCCCAGGACGTTGTCCAGCGGCGGGTCGTAGGCGAAGTCCACGATGGCGAACTTCTGATCGGGATAGGCTTCAGCGGCCGCTTTGGTGGCGTCGCCCAACAGGAAGCCGACGGTGATGATCAGGTCGCAACCCTGCTGGATGAACTCGTTGAGGTTGCGCTCGTAGTCCGTCTGCTGCTGGGACTCCAGGTACTGACCGTCAACGCCCAGCTTTTCCATCGCGTCCTGGACGCCCTTCCAAGCGGTGGCGTTGAAGCTGCGGTCGTCAATGCCGCCCACGTCGGTCACCTGGCAGATCTTGGCCTTCTTCTCCGGCTTGGGCATCTCGGCCGGTTTGGTTGGCTCCTCCTTGGGGGCCATCTCCTTGGTGGGCGTGGGGGTCGGGGCTGCGCCGCCGCCACAGGCGGTCAGCACCAGCGCGACCACCGTCAGCAGGCTGAAGAAGATGAGAACCGTTTTGCGCATCTTTGCTCCTCCTTTGTGGACTCACAAGGGTTGGTGTACACACAAGAGCGTGGGCTGGCGCCCGTCGGCACCCCCGCTATTTTACCAAAAGTGGGCCAAAGGGCAAGGGGAATGTACGCTGAAGCGCAAGCGACTCAGCGGTAGAGCAGGACCTTGCCTAACTCCTGCAATTCGAGCTTGCCTTCCCGCTTCTTTTGAAGCTCCTGTTCGACCTCCTCCAGGAAGTGCATGGTCTGGCGGCTGTAATAGCGCTCTCCGCAAGATTGACAAACCAAGACGTGAATGGGGACATAGACGATGTCTTGTCCTACTTTCAGCTCCTCGTACACCTCTCTGGTCTGAATATCATCGCTATGGCAGACAATGCATTTCATCATCTTCTCCTTCTGTAGTCAATCCATCGTCCGGGATCAGGGTGGTAGACGGTTATGATGATTGCCAGGTTCTCTTCTGCATTGTAAGCACAGACAATGTGGAGAGGGCGATTGGCGTGGGTCCGACCATATAGCAGCACGCTTGGATAAGGTGTATCGTCGGGATATTCTTCGATGACCTCGCCGGACAAAACGGCTTCATACACTTCCTGCTCGCTGATCGCGCCAAAGGGTTCATTTTGCATTTCACGGCGGGCGTGGCTCGTGTAGAGCACAGCATCGGCTTGGAAACACCGGATGAGGATACGAATCCAGTCCATTAAGACGTCTCCTCGGGAGGGATGAGGACTTCTCGCCCTTGTCCACCCTCCGTGGCCGGCCCGATGATCCCCTTCTCCTCCATCCGGTCTATTAGCCGGGCGGCACGGGTGTAGCCGATGCGGAGCCGGCGCTGAAGCAATGAGATGGATGCCCGCCGCGTCTTGCGGACGATGGCAATGGCTTCTTCCCACAGAGCGTCTTCCTGCTCCCGCTGCGAGACACGCGATGGCCCCTGCAGTTCTTTCCACAGCGGCGGCTGGGTGACCGAGGAAGACGGTTGCTGGGATGGCGCTCTCTGCTTGCCCGCCTTCTCCTGGTCCTGAGTTCCCCGCGCCCCCTTCCAGTAGCGGATCAGCCGGCGCGTCTCCGCATCGGAGACGAAGGCCCCTTGCAGGCGGACCGGCTGGCTGGCGTCGGGAGCCAGGTAGAGCATGTCTCCCCGCCCCAACAGCCGCTCCGCCCCCGTCATGTCCAGGATGACCCGGGAATCCACCGCCGAGGCGGTGGCGAAGGAGATGCGGGCCGGGAAGTTGGCCTTGATCAGCCCCGTCACCACGTCCACGCTGGGGCGCTGGGTGGCGATCACCAGGTGGATGCCGGTGGCTCGGGCCATCTGGGCCAGGCGGGTGATGGTCCGTTCCGTCTCGTCCGGAGCCAGCATCATCAGGTCGGCCAACTCGTCAATGATGACGACGATGTAGGGCATCAGGTCACCCTCGCCGCGCTTCACCACCTGTTGGTTGTAGTCGGCGATGTTGCGGGCCCCGGCCTTGGCGAAGCGTCGGTATCGCTTGTCCATCTCCCGGGTCACCCATTGCAGGACCCCCACCACCCGCTCCAGGTCCACCACCACCGGTGTGAGCAGGTGAGGGATGCCGTTGTACTGGGTCAGCTCCACCCGCTTGGGGTCCACCATCAGGAGCTTGAGCTGGTCCGGCGTGTTGAAGGCCAGGAGACAGGCGATGATGGCGTTGATGCAGACCGATTTGCCGGACCCGGTGGTGCCGGCGATGAGTAGGTGGGGCATGGCCGTCAGGTCGGCGACCACTGGCTGCCCGGAGACGTCCTGGCCCAGAGCGAGCCGCAGGGGGGAGCGGAGCTTGCGGAAGGGCTCCGACTCGATGATGTCGCGCAGAGCGACCAGGGCAACCTCGGCGTTGGGAACCTCGATGCCCACGATGGACTTGCCGGGCACGGGGGCTTCGATGCGGATGGAGGGGGCGGCCAGGGCCAGGGCCAGGTCGTCGGCCAGGGCGCTGATGCGGCTGACCTTGACCTTGGTGCGCTTCCCCCCGCGCCCCTCGATGAAACCGGGCTCGACGCCGAACTGGGTGATGACCGGCCCCCGGTTGACCTCGAC
>WFUY01000448.1 GCA_015484715.1 Thermoflexales bacterium
ACACGGAGGGGACGGATGCCCACGGGCCCCTTGGCAACCACCCGCGCCGATCCGTCGCACCCGCGTTGACCCGTGTCCTATGTAAGCCCCGGAGAACAGTTGCGCATCTACCTCACCTCGGCTATAATTACCCCTGCCTTTGAACCCTCTACTGTTCACCCTCCCGCAGGTTAGGCGCGTTTCCGACGCGAAACCGTGCCTCAAATAGCCCATCGGGGCCGAAAGCGCCCTCGACCGGTGACCTGTGGGAGGGTAGGCTGAATAGATACGAACCCTCAAGCCGAAGGAGCAGAACCGCGCTATGATCCGAACCCGTGTCATCATTATGGGCGCCGCCGGGCGCGACTTCCACAACTTCAACTGCTTCTTCCGAGACAACGAAGCCTACGAGGTCGTGGCCTTCACCGCCACCCAGATCCCCAACATCGAAGGACGCCGTTACCCGCCGGCTCTGGCCGGCTCCCTCTACCCTGACGGCATCCCCATCCTGCCCGAGGAGGAGCTACCCGACCTGATCCGTACCTTCGACGTGGATCAGGTCGTCTTCGCTTACTCCGACGTCTCCCACGAGTACGTGATGCACCGGGCCTCCATCGCCCTGGCCGTCGGCGCCGACTTCTGGTTGATGGGGCCCAAGGCGACCCAACTGAAGAGCAGCAAGCCCGTGGTCGCCGTCGGCGCAGTGCGCACCGGCTGCGGCAAGAGCCAGACCACCCGCCGGGTGGCCGACATCCTGCGGGAGATGGGCAAGAAGGTCGTCGTCGTGCGCCACCCGATGCCCTACGGGGACCTGGTCGCCCAGGCGGTCCAGCGCTTCGCCACCTACGAGGATCTAGACCGCTACCAATGCACCATCGAGGAGCGGGAGGAGTACGAGCCCCACCTGGACCGGGGGATCATCGTCTACGCCGGCGTGGACTACGAGCGCATCCTGCGCCAGGCCGAAGCCGAGGCCGACATCATCGTCTGGGACGGAGGGAACAACGACATCCCCTTCTTCAAGCCCGACTTCCAGATCGTCGTCACCGATCCCCACCGCCCCGGCCACGAACTGCGCTACCACCCCGGCGAGACCAACCTACGCCAGGCCAACGTGGTGGTGATCAACAAGATTGACACGGCGGACCTGGCCAACATCGCCACCGTGCGCGAGAACGTGATGGCGGTGAACCCCGGGGCCGTCCTCATCGAGGCGGCCTCGCCCATCTTTGTCGAGAACCCCGGGGCGATCCGGGGCAAGAGCGTCCTCGTCGTCGAGGACGGTCCCACCCTCACCCACGGGGAGATGGCCTACGGGGCCGGCGTGGTGGCTGCTCGCCGCTTCGGCGCGGCGGAGATCATTGACCCCCGCCCCTACGCCGTCGGTTCCATCGTGGAGACCTACGAGAAGTACCCCACCACCGGGCCGGTCCTGCCGGCGATGGGCTACAGCCCGGAGCAGGTCCGGGAGCTGGAGGAGACGATCAACAACACCCCTTCGGACCTGGTGATCATCGCCACGCCCATTGACCTGCGGCGGGTAGTCGAGATCCACCGGCCTACCGACCGGGTGCGCTACGAACTCCAGGAGATCGGACGTCCCACCCTCTACGATGTTTTGGCCGAGCGGTTTGGGTAAGGGGCTCTTGACAGAGCACGATGGGCGCTGCGATGGGCCGATGGCAGGGAAACGGGCGCCGGAAGAGACACGGAAAGGGCAGAGGTGGCTACGGCGACTCCTGGGAGCGGTGGCCACCGGCGTGCTGCTGGTCGCCGTTGTGGTGACCGCCTTCACCTTTGCCGCCGTCCAGTGGACCACCCGGGCTCCTTGTAGCGATCCAACCCGCACCCCGGCCGACGTGGGGTTGCCCTACGAACCCCTCCTACTCCGCGCCGCGGATGGGGTCACCCTACGGGGCTGGTACATCCCCCCCCGTCATGGCATTGTCATCCTCCACGTGGCCAACCTGCGCAACCCGCTGGATGGTGCCCTGGATGAGGCAGCGATGCTGGCCCGGCATGGCTACGGGGCCTTGCTCTATGAAGCCCCCCCCTGCGCCGGCGTGGTCAACAGCCTGGGCGGGCGGGAGGTCCTGGACGTGAGGGCAGCCCTGGACTACCTGGCCGGCCGGCCGGAGGTGGAGCGGATCGGGGCCATCGGCTTCTCCGTCGGTGCCGTCACCCTGCTGCGGGCAGCGGCCCGCTATCCGGAGATCGAGGCCGTCGTCGCCGAAGGAGGGATGGCAGACCTGGCCCAGGGGCTGGCCCCGGTCCCGGACAACGGACTGGGGTGGTGGATGCGGGTGGTGGTGCTCTTCTCCTATCGGGTGGCCACCGGCCTGGACCCCCACACCGTCCGTCCGGTGGAGGAAGTGGGGCGGATCAGTCCGCGGCCGCTACTGCTCATCTACGGCGATCGGGAGCCCAACTACACCAGCGGCGCGGCGGAAGCCCTCTACCGGGCTGCTGGGGAGCCTAAGTTCCTCTGGGTGATCCCCGGGGCGCGCCACGGGGCCTATCGGTGGGTGGCCGGCGAGCGGTACGACCGCTGTCTGCTGGCTTTCTTCAACGTCGCCCTCCGATCGGATACCTCATCGTCACCCTTTTCATCGCCTTCCGATTGGTGTACAATGGATGCAGACCTCTCTCCGTCGAAGCCGGCGGAGCCCTCGCCGTAGCCCTCATCGTCCCCGGTTGCCGCCGCATAGTTGAGGAGACCCAATGGATCAGGCCCTCGATCTCACGGCCCTGAAGCGCTACTTGGAGCGGCGGGAGGAGGTGGTGGCCGCCTACCTCTTCGGCTCCCACGCCCGGGGGGAGGCCGACACCCGCTCCGACGTGGACATCGCCCTCCTGCTCCGCCCCAACCTGCCGGACCTGGCCCACCTGGAACTGCGATTGGATGGGGAAGTCAGGGCAACGCTGGGCGACAGGGACGTGGATGTGCTTTTCCTGAACGATGCGCCTCTGGAGGTCCAGGCCGAGGTCATCCGCACCGGTCGGCTCATCGCGGTCAACGACGAGGCGGCCCGCGTTGACTACGAGGTCCGCACGATGAACCGTTGGTGGGACCTTCGGCCCTTCTTCGAGGCATACCAACGCACCTTCTTCCGCCGTCTCAAGGAGGAATTCAGCGATGAGCAGCGCCGCGCGTATGAGGAAGCACGTCGAGCATTTGCACGAGCGTATCGCAAGGCTCAAGATGTATCAGCACCTGCAGGAGGACATCCGCCATTTTGAGGCTTTTGAGGCGGTCGCGCTGGGATGGCTGGAAGAGCGAGAACGGTTGGAGGGGAAGGCGTGACTGAACGGACATTTACTTGCAGGAGGACGTCACGCTTCTCGAACGGTTCCGGGCTTTTGCCCTGGCTATGTTGAGAGAGGCGGACGAAACATAACCACCCTTTCACACGCGATGGAGGGCAGAGAGATGATCCGAGAAGTGGCCATCGTAGGGGTGGGATGGAGCCCCTTCCGCTCCATCACCCCCGACCTCTCGTACAAAGAGATGATGTACGAGGCTGCCGTCCGCGCCTACGAAGACGCGGGCATTGACCCCCGCCGGGACGTGGACAGTTTCGTTACCGTCGCCGAGGATTTCAACGAAGGCACCAGCATCTTCGACGAATACACGCCCGACCAGATCGGCGGGGTGCTCCGGCCCAACCACACCATCACCGGGGAGGGCATCCACGGCCTGGCGGCCGCGGTGATGCAGATCCTCACCGGCCAGTTCGACGTGGTCGTCGTCGAGGGGCACAGCAAGGCCTCCAACATCCTCACCCTCCCCCATATCCTCGCCTACGCGATGGACCCCGTCTTCAACCGCCCCCTGGCCGCCCATCCCTACTTCATCGCCGGGATGGAGATGCGGCGGTACATGGCCGAGACGGGGACGCCCCACGAAGCCTGCGCCCAGGTGGTGGTCAAGAACCGGCGCAACGCCCTCGTCAACCCCCTGGCCGGTTACGGAGCCGACCTCACCCTCGACGATGTGCTGGCCTCGGAGCCGGTGGCCGACCCCCTCACCCGGCTGGAGTGCTCCGACCACGCCGACGGAGCCGTCGTGATGGTCCTGGCCTCGGGCGAGACGGCCCGCGCCCTCACCGACCGGCCCATCTGGGTGCGTGGGATCGGCTGGGCCAACGACACCTTCTGGCTGGAGAGCCGCCCCTGGGGCGAGGCCCGGCACGCCTCGATGGCCGCCCAGATGGCCTACCGCACGGCGGGGATCCGAAGCCCCCGAACGGAGATTGACTTCGCCGAGATAGACGACACCTTCGCCTACAAGGAACTCCAGCATCTGGAGGCGCTGGGGCTCTGCCGGCCCGGAGAGGCCGCCGCCTGGACGCTGGAGGGAGGGACCGAGCTGAGCGGTGACTTCCCCGTCAACCCCTCCGGGGGGAGCCTGGGGATGGGCCACCTGCTGGACGGCACCGGGCTGGCCCGCGTGCTGGAGGTGGTGCTGCAACTGCGCGGGGAAGCCGGCCCCCGCCAGGTCGAAGGTGCCGAGGTCGGGCTCGCCTTCGGCTGGCGCGGCCTCCCCACCACCGGCGGCGCTGCCGTCATCCTGAGCAACTGACCGATTATGGATCACCACACCTTCGGAGAGGGTAACCGATGAAAGCACCTCCTCTTGTGCCCACAGAAGGAGATTTTCCTGAGAAGCTCACCACGACTGACCTGCAGATGATGCTGGACGCCCTCCAGACCATCGAGGGGGCTGTCGTCACCTTGAGGCGGTTGATCGAGCAACTTCAGGAACGCCCCTCCACCGAGCCAGAAGAGCCATCCCTGTTCTCCCTCTACGGGATTTTCGCCCCCACCGAGGTGACCTGGCAAGACTTCCAGGAAGCCAAGCGTGGCTGGCTTAAAGAAATCCAGGAGATTTAGAGGATGGTCTACGTCCCAGATACCCATACCTTAGTCTGGTATCTCACCGCCGATCGGCGCTTGGGTGCTCAGGCGAAGGCGGCCCTCTCCCAGGTTGACCGAGGAGAGGCCCAGGCCATCGTGCCCATCATCGTGCTCACCGAAATCCTCGACCTGGAGGAGAAGGGACGTATCGCCATACGGTTAGAGAGCTTACTCCAGCATTTGCAGAAGCACAGCCACTACCAAATCGTTCCGTATACCCTCCAGGTCCTCGTGGCGGTTCGTGAGGTTCGGGATGTGCCAGAGTTGCACGACCGCATTATCGTGGCAACCGCCAAGCATTATGGCGCTACAGTGCTCAGCAAGGACCCCGCCATAGCAGCATCTACGGCTGCCAAGACCATTTGGTAGAGCCAGGGAGGAAGCGATATGAGCCGAGACCGCGTTGCCATCGTCGGCGCGGGGATGACCAAATTCGTCCGCCGTGCCCAGGAGACCCCCAAGGAACTGGCTTGGGAGGCCGCCAGCAAAGCCTTGGAATCCTGCGAGATGACCCTCGATGACATTGACGCCGTCGTCATCGGCACGGCACCGGAGGCCTTCGACGGCGTCCATATGAAGAGCGAGTACCTCTCCGATGGGGCCGGCGGTTGGGGCAAGCCGGTCATCCGAGGTTACGTGGGCGGGGGCACCGGCGTCTTCTCCGTCATCCAGGGCTGGTACCACGTCGCCAGCGGCCTCTTCGACACGGTGCTGGTCGTCTGCGAGGAGAAGATGTCTTCCTGCCAGCCCCACCCCCAGGGAGCGTTCCTGACCATCTTCGACCACACCCTGGAGCGCCCCTTGGGGCCCAACCTGCTGTGGATCTTCGCGCTGGAGATGAACGCCTACATGAGCCGTTACGGGCTGAACAAGCGGGACATCGCCCTCGTCTCCGTCAAGAACAAGCGCAACGCTGCCGACCACCCGGCGGCCCTCCTGGGCGATCCCAACATCACCGTGGAGGATGTGCTCAACTCGGAGGTGCTGGCCTGGCCCGTGCAGCGGCTGGACGTCAGCCCCATCAGCGACGGGGCCGTGGCCATCGTGATGGCTGCCGAGTCCGTCGCCCGCCGGGTCACCAACAAGCCCGTCTGGGTCGAAGGGGTGGGGTGGAGCCTGGACACCGCCTACTGGACCAACCGGGACCTTTCCTACCCGACCTACGTGGAGGAGGCAGCCCGGATGGCCTACAAGATGGCCGGCATCACCGAGCCTCGCAAGCAGATCCACATCGCCGAGCCCTACGACCCCTTTGACTACAAGGAACTGCACCACCTGGAAGGGCTGATGCTCTTCGACAAGGGCAAGGCCCCGGAGGCCACCGCCCTGGGGATCACCCAGCGAGATGGAGACCTGCCCGTCTGCCCCAGCGGTGGGCTGCTGGGTGTGGGCAACCCCATCGCTGCCGCCGGCCTGATGAAGGTGGCCGAGATCTTCTGGCAGCTTCGTGGGGAGGCCGGCGACCGCCAGGTGCCCGGGCAGCCCCGGCGCGGTGTGGCCCAGGCCTGGGGCGACCTGATGCAGGTCGGAACCGTCGTGGTCTTGGGAATTTAGTCGGGTGGTCGGGTGGTCTGGTGGTCCGGTGGTCGGGTAGCCGGAAGATCCGATGACGGGAGCGGCCGGCCGACCAAGCAACCACCCGACCAAACGACCAAGCGACCAATTGCGAGGAGACAAACGATGAAAGAACACGTCTACGACACCGTGTACCTGCGCAGCAAAGATTTCGAGGAGGGGCGTGTCCTCTTCGAGACCTGGGACCCGAAGGCCCGCTACGCCTGGGACGCCGGCGTCGCTATCGGGCGCTTCCTGGCGGAACTGAAGGCCGGCCGCCTGGTCGGTCGCCACTGCCCCGGCTGTCGGCGCGTGCTGATCCCTCCCCGGATGGTCTGCGAGCACTGCTTCCTGCCCACCGATGCCTGGGTGCCCCTCCAGGACACCGGCACCGTCGTCACCTACTCCCTCTGCTACATTACCTGGGATATGGTGCACCTGAAGGAGCCCCAGATCCCGGCGGTCATCGCCATAGATGGCGCATCGCCGGGGATGGGCATTATGCACCTCCTGGGCGAGGTGGACCCGGAGGCGGTGAAGATCGGAATGCGGGTGCAGGCCGTCTGGAAGCCTGCCGAGGAGCGCACCGGCGCGATCACCGACATCGCCTACTTCAAGCCGGTGGAGTCGTAGGTTCGCCGCCCGTCGAGTACAACAGTGCTGAAGGAGGTACGATGGCCCTGATAGAGCGCGTTACCCGGCTGGATCAGACGAAAGCCTGGCTCGGCGAAATCCCCATCCAGAGCCGCTACACCGTGGGCATCGCCGGCGAGCGCTTCTTCCGCGAGATCCAGGAGCATGGACGATTCCTGGGCACCCGCTGCCCGGAATGCGACCTCATCTACGTGCCGCCTCGCCTCTACTGCGAAGCGTGCTTCGCCCACCTGGAGGAGTGGGTAGAGGTGCCCACCACCGGTTACGTCTACACCTACACCGTCGTCCACCAGGACCTGGACGGGGAGCCCCTGCCGGAGCCCCGCCTCCTCGCCTTCATCCAGTTGGACGGCACCGACGGCGGGCTGGTCCACTTCCTGGGCGACGTGGAGCCGGACCAGGTCCGTCTGGGGATGCGGGTGGAGGCGGTCTTCAAGGAGAAAGCTGAACGTCGGGGTAGCATCCTGGACATCGTCCATTTCCGTCCGGTGAAGGGATAAGCCGAAAGAGCACGCTTGGGTGCGACGCGCCGTCAGGTGCGTCGCACCCGGATCACCGCAAGGAGGGAGGGGATGAGTGAAACGTCAGCCACCCGCCGTAGCAAGTGGCTAGCTGCCATTGGATACATCGTCCTGATCGCTTTCCTCGTCGGTTCCATCTCATTCACCTATCGAGCCTACAGAACGATCCAGGGGATCGCCAATCTGCCCAACCAGGTCGAGCGAACTGTCAAAGGGGCACTGGCTCAGCCCACCCCCACGGTGACCGTGCTGCCGCCGGCCATTGACCAACTCCGCCCTCTGGCCCGATTGCAGACCGAAGCCTACTTCCTCTCCACGGTTGTGGATGTCACCATCCCCCGAGGGTTGCTGGAAATCTGGCCCGATGACTACCTGCTCCTGGTCGCCTGCGGCAAGGTGACGGCTGGCGTGGACCTCAAGAAGCTGACCGAGGATGACGTCCGGGTCAACAACGGCACCGTCATCATCCGCCTGCCGCCAGCCGAGATCTTCGATGTCTTCCTCTTCGAGGATCGCGATTGCACCTATGTCTACCGACGTAAGGAAGCCCCCCTCGTCTCCCCCAACGAGGTCATTGAGAGCGAGGCCCGCCAGCAGGCCGTGGAGAGCTTCCGCCAGACCGCCCTGGATAACGGCATCCTGGAGCGGGCCCAGCGCAACGCCGAGCAGGAGATCCGCCGGCTGCTTCAGCTCGTCGGCTACGACCAGGTCGAGTTCGTCACCAGCGAGTGACCCTCGAAAGTAGCTCAGGCCCGCCATCCCCGGCTCTCCCTCCCACGAGCCGGGGATTTTTTAATCTGATTTTAACATTTCCTTTATGAGGGTTAAAACGGGAAGTGATAGATTGGAATGGGGGCAGTCGGTCTGTCGAAAATCACTTTGGGAGCGTGATACGGCGATGAAAAAGGGATACCGAACTCTAGCGATCGTAACGATACTCTTGCTGCTCACTGTGCCCGTTGCCTGGGCCGATGGCGAGACCGGCACAGTGTCCGGGTGGAAGCCCGGGGCGATGGTTGAAGGCACGCTTAACGGCAGTCCGTGGAGCGGGTGGGGCGGAACCATCTACATGGACCTGACCAATGGCCCCACCGTCCCCGTCTTCTGCACCGATATGCTCCACCATGTCGGCGTGGGGGACACCTTCGTCGCCAGCGACCAGGAGATGGACTGCCGGGTCAAGTGGCTGCTGATCCACTACCCGCCTCGTTCCAACAACTACACACCCTGGCCCGATGGGGCTCCCGGCACCCTGAGCAATCGGAACCAAGAGATGGCAGCCCGTCAGGCGGCCGTTTGGTACTTCTCCGATGGCTTCCAGCCGGACCCCAACACCACCATCGGCCAGCGAGCCTGGGAGATCATCCAGGCGGTTCCGGCCAATGCCTGCGCCGCTGATGCGCCCAACATCGTCATCACCCCGGCCAGCACCGTCAACCCCGTTGGGGCCAGCCAAACCTTCACCGTCACCGTCACCCAAGGTGGGACGCCGGTGGCCGGCCGCCAGGTCACCTTGGCCACCAGCCAGGGAACTCTCTCCACGGATGTAGTCACCACCGATGCCAACGGAGAGGCGACCTTCACCCTCAGCCTGGGCATGGCGGGGACCGCCCACATCACCGCCTCGGCCACCCTCTCCCTCCCTGTGGGAACCGTCTTTGTGGGGGTGGACACCAACAAGCAGAAGCTGGTCCTGGGTGAGGAGAGCAGCGGCCTGGTCTACGGCTACGCCACCGGCACCTGGACGGGCAACGGCTCCATCACAGCCCTCAGCTTCGACGACTACAACATGAACGGGGTCCACGATGAGGGAGAGCCGGCACTGGCCGGCTGGACGATCCGCCTCTACCGAAATGGTGCCTTCATCGCCCAGCAGACCACCGACGCCAACGGCCAGGTCACCTTCAGCGGCCTCAACGGCACCTACACCGTCGTCGAAGTGCTCCAAAGCGGCTGGTACTCCACCACGGCCACAGCCCAGACCGTCACGGTGAACAACGACACCCGGTCCGTTGGCTTCGGCCAGGTGAAGCTGCCCGTCATCATCGGGCGGACCTTCCAGGACGATGATCTGGACGGCACCTGGGACGCCGGCGAAGCGCCGCTGGCCGGCTGGGAACTCCAGCTCTTCCGCGACGACGGTTCCGCCGTCGTGGGGATGAAGGGGGTGACCGATGACCAGGGACGGGTCGTCTTCAGTTCTGATCCCAACCGCGATCCGCCAGACCTAACCGCCGGCACCTACTACGTCCAGGAGACGCTCCAGAGCGGCTGGTACGCCACCACCGGCATCTCCGGAACCGTGACGGTGGGCTCCGGGGATGTTAAAGAGGTGGCGTTGGGCAACCTTCGGCCCCAGCCGGCGCTGGCCCTCAGCAAGCTCGGACCGGCCCAGGCTCACGCCGGGGAGACCATCACCTACCACTTCACCGTCACCAACACCGGCAACGTTCCGCTGCAGAACGTGCAGGTCAGCGACCCCCTGCTGGGCGGCGTGATCGCCGATTGCTCGACCGGCAGCCTGGCCGTCGGCGAGGCTCGCTCCTGCAGCGCCAGCTACGCGATCCCGACCCAGGCTCCGGACCCCTTGCCCAACACGGCCACGGCCACCGCCACCGAGTCGCTGCTGGGGCAGGCGACCTCTGTCAGCGCCACGCACACGGTGGACCTGCTCCACCCCGCCCTGGATCTCCAGGCCGGCGGTCCGGCCCATGCCTATCCCGGGGAGACACTGACCCTCACCGCGGTCATTACCAACACCGGTGACGCCCCGCTGGAGCAGATCACCGTGGATGCCGGTTTCACCATCACCTGCCCCTCCACGACGCTGGATCCCGGCGCGACGGTGACCTGCAGCGGCAGCACCGTAGCCGGTCAGGCGAACGTCATCACCTTCACCATGACGGCCTCCGGCAGCGACAGCGTGGGTGGTCAGGCCAGTGCGCAGGACCAGGTCGTCGTCTCCATTGACGCCGACGGCGATGGGATCCCCGATCTGGATGAGGGCACCGGTGACGCCGACAACGACGGCACCCCCAACTACCTGGATACCGACGCCGACGGTGACGGCATCGCCGACGGCACCGAGGGCACCGGCGACGCCGACAACGACGGGACGCCCAACTACCTGGACGCCGATTCCGACGGCGACGGCATCGCCGAC
>WFUY01000449.1 GCA_015484715.1 Thermoflexales bacterium
CTTATACCCTTGGACCACAACCCGCTCCAGCATCAGGGAAGGCATAGCATCACCTCAGTTCCTCCAAACTCCGCCGGATCTCCACCAGTTCCTCCTCCGTCAACCCCCACAGGGCCGCTGCGGCGCGGTCCACCTCGTCCTCCACCCGGCGCAGATCCGCCTGCGCCGCCCTGTCCCCGCCGTAGGCCGCCAGCGCCAGTTCGTGCGCCCGCCGCGAGAGGGCCGCCAGGCGCTGGTGGAGGATAGCTTGCCTACCGTTGTCGTACGAGATCGGCTTTAATGCCTGTTCAGAAATCTCGTTGCTTTCTACTTCAACAAGAATTCTCGGCCAAGCTGCTCTTCTGGCACGCTGCGCTCAAGGGGTAGATGAATATGCACTGGGATCTCAAGGCGTGATAGATAGCGACACATCAAGGGTCCCACATCTGCCCATTTCAGCCCGCCGAGGCCACACCCTAGAGCAGGTAAAGCGAGAGACTCAATGCCTTCCTGCTGGTAATGCTGAACGAGCCAGACCAGCCCGGCCTCGATGTCCTCGATGCGGGACCGTTCGCGCCAGTGTCGCTTGGTGGGAAAGAAGAGGAACCATGTGCGCCGGTTCGTCAATGGTAAGGGGAACGTATCATCAGCAAGTGCAGCATCCAATGATGCTTCACGCTTGTACAAATAAGGTTTTCCTGGGAGGAGCAATCTCTTACGACAAGCGTCCTGGTAGACAACGTAGGCATCTGGGAACTGGTATTTGGCTCGTGAAGCCAGTCCCTTCCCCATCACTCCCACAGTGTTGACGCTGATGGTGAGCGTCTGCATCCTGGAGAAGAACATATCCCCTTCGACCAATTGCAGCCTTGTCGTGAGGCTATACATGCGAGTGGGGGCAAAAAACATACGAGGTTCCAGTACTACAGGTGGGCCAGAGCTCCTCACAAGCTTCAGAACTGCTTCACGGGCTTCTTCATTAGCCACATAGATAGCATCAATTGTCTCTGGCGGGATACATTGCGGTATCAATACTTCGGCCATAATGCGCCGTTTGCTCCCATCGGCCTCGCTCCAGTACTCAACGTCAATCCCTTTGAGTATCTCATCAGCGCGCTCCGTCCATTTCTCCTTGGGCAGAATCTCAGTTTCCGAGCGCGCCGCATTGCCCGTTGTTACGAACGAACCAGGTGTGTTTAGGATGCTTTTGCGTACTCCCAACACCGCGATCTCGGTGTTCTTGTGCTCCATAAGCAGACGGTACAGCATAGGATTGCGAGGGTTGAAATACAAGTTAGCGTATTCCCAAAGGGAATGACCATCGGGCGTGATCTTCTCTTGACGCCAGGATACCACCCCCACATCGTAAACCGTAACTGGCTCAATGCCTCGCCGTTCAACCTCGGCGTGGGAGAGAATTCCCTCACGAAGGATAGAAGGCAGATTGAGGATATGGGTGATGTAATAGAATTCGCGCAAACGTCTAGTCATAGTCACCTCCAACCTCTTAACTCCTCCAGACTCCTTTGAATCTCCGCTGGCTCAGGTTGGGGCGCAGCGTGCCGGGGTTCTCGTACTCGATGATGAAGCGGTTGTAGACGGCGTCGGCGCGGCCCGTGGCCAGGGTGTACTGCTGGCGAAAGAGCAGGCCCACCCCCAGCGCCTCGGCGATGCCGGCGATGGCGTTGTTCATCTCCCGCTCGAACTCAGCCTCGTTGTGGGCCTGGGCCGCAGCCTGAGCGATCCGCCGGGTGAAGTCGGGGGCGATCCGGCGCAGGTAGTCGTAGGTTTCGACGACGGTCTTGGGTTTCATAGGGCTCGCCTGGTGCGTGCTGCGCGGCCTACCGAGGCTCCAGGTGCAGGACGGCCTCGCTGTGGCGCATCACCTCGTCCTGACGGTAGAGGATGGGGCGGTACTCGCCGTTGAGCCAGAGACGGACCTGGTCGGCGTAGTGGGGGCTGCCCACGTGGCCCGACTGCCCCGGCGCGTTCACCGCCATCGCCCGGCTCAGGTCCCCCAGGGGGATGATCTGCCGGTAGGGCGGGCCGATCATCCCCTCGGTGTCCAGGTCGTGGTAGGAGGTGCCGGACGCCCAGGGCGTCGTCTCGTCACCGCCCAGGGGCCAGCTCCCCCGGTTGAAGAGACGGTCCAGCGGCTTGACCCGTCCCAGCACGTGGTTGAAGGTGACCCGATGGAGCCGGCCCCACTGCCAGTCGCCCGCCTCCGGCCCCAGCGTCGCCTCCAGGAAGTCCACCGCCTCCCGCAGGCTCTGGTGGATCAGCGCTTCCCGCGACCGCTCGGCGAACCAGGGGGCGTCGGGCCGGCGCAGGAGCTCCTGGAGCAGGAGGCGGATCCGCCAGCCGGAGGCGCTGGAGCCGGCCAGGACCGGATGGGGGCCTTCCCCGGCGACCCGGTGGATCAGGTCCCCCACCTCGGGGCCGAAAGTGTTGTAGATCATCCGGCGCAGGAAGACCTCGTAGACGGCGGCCTGGGGGCTGGTAGCGCTCAGCCGACCATCCCACCCCTGGAAGAGGGCGATGACCGTCTCCAGCCGGGGATCGTCGGTGGTGAGGGCGGCCAGGTGGCGACCGATCTCCCGGGCCAGGACGGAGACCTGATCCCGCTGGATCCGCTGGCAGTCGGCGATGCCGATGGGATGCGCCTCCTCCAGCATCTCCCGGATGCGCTCGGCCCGGTAGCCGGGGAGCCAGTCGGCCCCTAGGAAGTGGGGGTAGTCGTCGGAAACGGGCCGGTTGTTGGCCGTGACGATGACCCCTTCGGGCGGGTTGATCACGTGGGGGAGCTCGTCGAAGGGGATCATCCCCTCCCACTCGTACTCGTCGGTCCAGCCGGGCACGGGAACGAGGCCGGTGTGGCCGGGCTTGCGCCGGGGGATGGCGCCGGCCAGGGTGTAGCCGATGTTGCCGTGGATGTCGGCGTAGACGACGTTGAGGACGGGGGCCTCCAGGTAGCGGAGCCCTTCGTGGAAGCTCTCGCAGTCGCGGGCCTCCCCCAGCAGGATAAGCGTCTCGGCCGTCCGACCGGGCCGCAGCACCGGCCAGGCCAGGGCGAGGGGAGCTTCGTGGCCGCCGGCCGCCTCGACCAGGGGGGTGATGATGGGGCCGTGGCGGGTGACCAGGAC
>WFUY01000450.1 GCA_015484715.1 Thermoflexales bacterium
CACAGGAGGCGAACACGATGGCTGATCTGGAAAGGCTGGCTCAGCACCGCGAGGCCCTCTTGCTGGCCGAAGTAGCGGCGTGGTTGCATGATGACTTCAAACATACAGACGCGCATATTCACAAATACGTGACGGGGGCACCTCGGCCTTCTGGGAGGCAAAACACCGACGATCTTATTCCATACCGGATTATCACCTTACTGGGACGATCGCTTCCTCTCTCCGATATTCGAAAGCGGAAAAAGCCGGATTTTATCAGTGGTTATTTAAATCGCTGCCACTATACTGCCCACATCGAAAAGCAAGATGGCGATGGCCGGCAAACATATCCCGTCTATCTCAGTTCACCTTTTGGTTGTGAAACCGATAGCACAAGAATTCCTAGCAAACTCGCTTACGACCTGCGTTTAAGGATTTCGTGGTCGGACCTTGGAGCAAGCCCGTTCACCAAGGGCGAAAGGGACAATTTGCTCGGTGAAATAAAAACCCTCTTCGAACGAGTTGGTGGTGATACCCGGAGACCAGCGAACGAGATAACGCTATGGGAATGGGGGCACACTGTAGGAGCACTTTACAAGGCTGCACTCGCCGGAGCCCTTTTGGGCTTTAGTCCTCAAGCAGATAACCTTCGCTGGCGTCTACTCAGCGTTCGCTTCGACACTTTGCCCTACTTACTCCAAGTTCATCGCCTCCCTGACCTACAAGCACGTCAACGGCTTCTTACTGAGGCTCTGGACAAGGTACGTGAATTGCTTGAGGTCACTTATCCTCTGGGTACAGAAGTATACCGTGATGAAAATGGCAGCGTCTTTGTCGTACCAGGATGCGACAAGACGAGCTGCGCTCTTGACATTTTAGCATTGCAAGATGGTGGAGAAAGCTTAAAAGAACACATCTTGGGGCAGGTAAGGAGAGCATTGGAGGACGAGGTCGTACCAGTAATCAGGATTGACCCAACGCCTTGGTGGGGACAGGACCCACAACGCCAGGGAAACGACGAACTTCCTCCTGTGCCTCAACACACGCGGCCCGTGGTCACCTCATCTGACCCACAGTGGGTTGAACTGCAATGGAAATCCGAAGAGCCTTCTCAGGTCTGCACCGTATGTGGCCTGCGCCCCCAAGGCCCTTCCCCAAAGGCGAAAGAGCGCAACGTGTGCGATGTCTGCGAGCAGCGCCGCGCCGACCGGGCCAAAGCATGGGCAACCCAGAATCTCGACACTACCATCTGGCTCGACGAGGTAGCCGACGAAAACGGTCGCCTGGCCCTCATCGTCGGGCGGTTTGACCTCGAACATTGGCTCGATGGTTCGCTGGTGCGCACCCTGGCCGTGCGCGAACCCAACGACCAGAACGGCCACACCGCCGACCAAGTAGCTAAGAACCCCTCCTTCGCCCGCCTGCGCCGCGTCTGGGAGACGACCCGCACGTTCTGGCAAGAGGTGGCGCCAACCGACGAGGACACGGCGCTCACCACCTCCTTGGTCGCCCGGTCGGTCAAGCCGGTGGGACCGCGCTTGGAAATCCGAGGGAAGCTGTCTCCCAAGAGGTCAGGGGACACGTTGGGGCGCTACCACACGTATGAACTGGTCTTGCCTCCCGGCTTCAAGCTAAGCGTGGTTTGGGATGAAGACGAGCAGCGTTTCATCACCTGCGACAACCTGGTGTATGCAGCCAAGTTGCTGAAAGGCGATCTGCCGAAACGCCGGGAGGGTGAGACAGAGGATGAGCACCTTCAGCGTCTCCACAAGTGGGGGGTGGATCAGGTGAAATCCGCCCTCACCGGCACGCTGACGGTTGAAGAGCCTGTCGGCTACGGTGCCCGCAACAAGGTGTGGGGGACGATCACGCTCACCCGGGGTGCCGAGGAAGTGCCCAACAGCACCTACACGCCGGCCATCCCCATCCTCGCCGAGCCGCGCACCTTTATGGCCCTGGTGCCTGCGGACAAGGCGTTGGAGCTGGTCCAAGCCATCAAGACCAAGTACGAACGGGAGATGGGCAAGGTGCGCAACCGGCTGCCCTTGCATCTGGGCGTTGTCTACGCCCATCGGCGCACGCCCCTGCGGGCCGTGCTGGATGCCGGACGGCGGATGTTGAAAGTCGGCGAATCGGCGAATCGGCGAATCGGCGAGTGGGAGGTGGTCAGGCCGGTCACCCCTCAAACGGGAACGTTACCCAAGAAAGAACTGGCAGACGGCACTCACCAATTTGATCGGTGGTACGCGGTGCAATTGAAACACAGAACCCAGAAAAGTACGCTCACCTGGTACGTTCCTGCCGTGATGGGCGATGGGAACACCGAGGATTGGTGGTATCCATACGTTTTTCTCGCAGACGCCGCAGAGCCTCGGAGTCGAACCCGATACTTCCGGGCCGAGAACCCCTGGAATCCGCAACACCCCTGGCTCGTCCACGTGGAGAAGTTACAGGTTGGCGATGTGGTCTACTTCACCCCTGCCACCTTCGACTACCAATGGCTGGACAGCAGCGCCCGGCGCTTTGAGATCGCCTATGAGGAAGACAGCCGCCGCCGGGGGAACCCGTTCCGCCCCTACCTGCTCGACGAGGTGGACGATCTGGTCAACTGCTGGAGCACCCTCAGCCGGGGGCTGCACCTCACCCAAATTCACGCGCTGCGGGAGGACATCGAGGCGAAGCGGGCCGCCTGGTTTGTCGCCCCGGAGGATTCGTTGACCGATGAAGCCTTCCAGGAGTTCTGCCGCTGGCGATTGGCCAACGCTCAGTGGAAGGAGGGCCGGCCACCGGATCAAATGGAGACCCTAACCGATTGGGCCGTGCGCGGCCTCTTGACCGACGCCGTCGAACTCTACTTGCATGTGATGAAGACACCCCGGAGTGAAGGGGAAGACCGATGATCCGCGATCCCGAAGCCCGGCACCGCCGGGAGGTCCGCCGGCAACGGCGCATCCTTGCGGACCTGGAAGCCGACCTGCGCCTGTTCCAGACCCTGATGGACCACGCCTGCGCCCTGGGGGTCCGGTTTCCTCAGAACCCTCTGGAAGGGGTAGAACCGCATAAAACCGTGGTTGGTCTTCAGGGCATCCGCTCAAACCGCAACGAGCGCAGAGGGCCGCAGGGAAACACCGAGAAAGCCGATCACAACCTCTGCAAGCTCTGCGTTTCTCTGCGGCTCTGCGGTGAAAGGATACCCCATCAGACCGTATGAGCGCTACCACGGTGAAGGGCAGTGCTACCCCAGAGGGCATCGGGGTAGATATTCGCATCGCGAGGGCGGTGAATACCGAATCTGTTGGTACGGAAGGAGACATTCGAGTGGACCTACAAGGAGGTTCAAGATGATTTACAGCACGCACCGTTACCTGCTGATGACCCTGGACCCCGTCCACATCGGCACCGGCGGCGCCCGCCTGGGCCGGGTGGACCTGAGCATCGTCCGCGAGCCGGGGACGAAGCTGCCCAAAATACCGGGAACCTCCCTTAGCGGGGCCATCCGTCAGTACGCTGCCCGCCGGTACGGCAAGCCCCGCTGCGCCGGCCAGGGACAACCCCGAGAAGGTCGGGAAGGCCACTGCGCCCAACCCACCTGCCCCATCTGCTACACCTTCGGGGCGATCACCGGCGAGCGCTCTTACTCTGGTGTCGTCTCCATCGGCGATGCCCGGCTGCTGCTGTTCCCCGTCTACTCGATGGCCGGGCCGGTGTGGGTCACCAGCCCCTCCGCCTTGGCCGATTTCGGCATCGAGGAGCAGGAGGTGGACAACGACAAAGCCAAATGGAAGGGCATCACCGATCAGAACTACCTCAACCTGGGCTGGCTGATGGTGGAGAAAGGGGGCGATCTGAACCTGAATGATCTCCCGCCCGCCATTCCCGCCACCATCCGGGAGCGCATCGTCCTCATCTCCAACCCGCTCTTCTCCCAGGTGGTGAACAGCAACTTGGAGGTGCGCACCTCGGTGAGCATCAACCCGGATACCGGCGCGGCGGAGGAAGGCGCCCTCTTCACCTACGAGGCCATTCCGCGGGCGACGTTCCTGTGGATGGACGTGGTGGTGGATGATCACCAGAAAGCGTTTCCGATAACGGGGAAACAGTACAACCCGCAGACTGGCGAGAACGATGACGGAGAGGCTCTCGATACGACGTGGAACAGCCCTGCCGACGTCATCACCGCCGGCCTGGAATGGGCCGAGCACCTGGGCATCGGCGGCATGGGCACCCGGGGATTTGGACGGGTACGTAGCTGGGAGGTGCAGCAATGACGAAACCGTGGCCCACACTCGATTACCTGGCAGCCAGGACCGCCCAACAAATCAATCAGGTCATTGGGCAGGAAGTCAAGAGAGAGAAGAAGGTAGAGCCGAAAGAAGTTGACATTTTTGTTACAAAAGCCCTCGGCGTTCTACAAACCCAAGGCGTATACGCTATGGCTCTCTTCGTCTTGAGTAGAAGCGGCTCCAAAAGTCAAGCCGGTGAAATGTCCTCGGAGGAGCGGATAGCCTGCGAAGTCATAGCGCAATTGTGGCCGCTAAGGGACCCCGTGGGAGCCTTAAAGAAGGCGATAGACGCTAGCGGAACGACGGACGAGATCACTTACAATCAAGTCAACGCCGAGAAGAACGACCTGTTGCAAGCATTTGCCGATCTAACGGGAGACCTGGATACCCTCCTCCTCATCCGTGACCTCTACGAGCAGACGCTCATCTACGCCCGCTACGGAGCCAAAGCAGCCGGAACGGAAGAAGGGACCGGCACCACCGACGGCCGGGAGGCCACTCCATGAACCGCTGGCGAGATTGGTGGACCCAGGCTCAGGCCGACTTCCAACACGCCCACTACGCCCTCCAAGGCGGCCACTACGAATGGGCCTGCTTCGCAGCCCAGCAGGCCACGGAAAAGGCCCTCAAGGCCCTGCTGGAGAAGCACGGACGCCGGGCCACAGGCCACGTGCTGGTGCGCCTGCTGGAGGCCGTTTGGGATATGGGAGCGGACGTGCCCGACCCCCTGTGGGACAAGGCCCGCATCCTGGACAAATTCTACATTCCCACCCGGTATCCCAACGGGCTGGTGGAAGGCGCCCCCACGGAGTTCTACACCCAGGAGGAGGCCCAACATGCCCTCGATTGTGCGGAGCAAATCCTATGGTTCTGTGACCGTCTACTGGGTGGATGAGGCCGCCTTGCAGCAGGTGCTGGACCGTCTGGTGGAGCAGTACCGCCAACGGCCCGAGGTGGAGGCGGTGGTGCTCTTCGGTTCCCTGGCCCGGGACGAGTTCGCGGTGGGCAGCGACATTGACCTGCTCTTGGTGCTCCGGGAAAGCCGGCTGCCCTTCCCGGACCGCATCCCGCACTACATCCCCACGGGCGTACCCGTGGACGTCCAGGTCTTCCCTTACACTTTGGAGGAAGTCCGTCGCGGCCACCCCCTGGCCCAGGAGGCCCTGCGCACCGGTCGCGTCCTTTGGCAGCGCAGCGATCTCCTTTCTCACCTGAGGGCCGAGGATTGAACGAGGAGGACGCCTATGCCCTGGACTTACTACCGCATCATCTTCCGTCTGAAGAGCCCCCTGCACGTCGGCTACCGCAAGGTGGGCAACCTGATGCAGACCCGCCCCTACGTTCCGGGGAAACTGCTCTGGGCCGCCCTCACCGCCCGCCTGGTGCGGGATGCCGGCCGAGGGGCGGAGGGGAGGGCGTACCGGGAGATCGGCCGGCAGATCCGCGAGCATTTCCGCTTCGGCTACCTCTGGCCGAGTTTGGATGAGGAGCGACCCCGTTTCCCCTGGGAGTGCGATGCCTTCGACTACCTCTTCCTGGGCAGCTACGCCAGCACGGCCCTCAACTACAGCCGGGAAGCCGCCGAAGAGGGCACCTTGCACGAAACCGAGTTCATCGCCCCCCACACGCGCACCGACGAGCCGGTCTTCCTGGTAGGCGACCTGTGGGTGAAGACGACTTTGCCCGATGACCTGGCGGACTGGGAACGGGCCCTAGGTCAAATCCGGCTGGGCGGCGAGCGGGGCTACGGTTGGGGACGGGTTCGCCTAGAGCGCCTAGAGATGGAGAGGCCGACGAACCAGGAGCAGGTGGACCGCGGAACAACCACCGCCGGCCACCAATGGGAGGCCCGGGACGACCGGATCGTGATCACCGTTCCCAAGGGCAGCCATCTGACCGCCCACGCCATCGCCGCCGGCGACGGTGCCGTCGGGGGCCTCACCGGTCCGGTGGAGCCGCTGGTGGGGTGGGAGCGCAAAGAGGACGGGCGATACGGACTAAGCGAGAAGGTCCGCGTCGCCTACGCGCCGGGGAGCCGGGTTTCGGAGATGATCACCGAGATCACCGTGTGTGTGGGAGAACACGGCGTCTGGCAGGCAGCCTGATCCCGGCCTGCCCCTTCCCAACCGCCGAGAAAACGGCCTGAGCGGGGATGACTCCCCCACGGATGTGGGGGTATGGGTGTGGTACAATGGGTGAGGACCATCGGAGGACAACCCGAGGAGGTGAACGTTGGGCAAGCTGGATTTGCAACGCATCGCACTGCTGATCGGCAAGCAGGAGCCCTCGGTCTTGAGGGACTACCTGGACCACGTGGCCAACGCCGGGCTGACCGCCTACAAAGCGGTGCTCCAGTGGGGCGACAAGCGGGGCGAAAGCCTCTACACCCACGTCCTAAACGGTATCCTCGTGCTGGAGACCCTTCGGGACCCCCTGGGGCTCAGCGATGAGGAGGCCCGGGTGCTCTACACCGCCTTCACCATCCACGACCTCAACAAGGCCCTCGAAAGCGAGCAACCCTTTGGCAAGCTGGCCGTCGAAGAGAACGTCGCTGCCGAGATCGAACGGTTGGGGATGGACCGCTTCTTCCCCGCCTGGCGGGATTACCTCAGCGACATCACCAGCCTGATCCGGGCCCACTCCGGCCACCACCACAGCGGCGGGGAGCGGTGGAACCTCCGGCGGGCCTCAGGCTACCGGCTGGGGCTGGACCGGGTCAACGCCCTGGTCCACCTGATGCGGGCTGCCGACGTGGTAGACCTCTCCCACACGCTGGAGGAACGAGCCAGGAAGGCCGACTTCTTGAGTTACGTCAACGCCTACCTGGCCGACAGCGGCCGACCGGTCCAGTACGAGTTCGTCACCCACCGGCTGACAGAGCAGCGGGGTCTCCTGACCAACGTCGTCCACAACGGCATCGTCGCCGAGCTCCAGGAACGGTACGGGCTGATCCCCCTGCTCTTCTACCCCGAGGGCGTTGCCTACCTGGTCGAGAAAGGTCGCGCCCCCACCATTGGCGAGGAGGACCTGGAGCGGATGGCCCGCCGCATCGCCCAGACCATCTCCGGGATGACGACGGCCAAGTTCCGGGAGTTCATCAGCTCCACCGGCCAGGGCATCAAGGTGGACCCCAAGTGCCTGGAGATGGGGGTGCCCTTCCGCGAGATCCTGGGGGAGATCCACAACCGCGTCCAGCGGCGCTCTTTCAACCCGGAGACCTTGGATGCCGGGGCACGCCGTCGGCTTCACCGGGCGCTGGAGAAGGGCCACGCCCTCCCCGAGGATGTCGTGGCGAACTTGGAAGGCCAAGCTCCCCTCGTCAGCACCCATCCCGACCGCCTGCGACTGGCGGAGCTCCTGCGGGCCTACTACATCTTCCTCAACAGCCACTTCCGGGACGTGATCCCCGAGGCCTGGAAGCACATCTACGCCCTGATGGAGCTCCCGCCGGAGCGAACGGCCTACTACGAGGCCTTCGACGCCCGCTACGACCGGGCCTACGTGCTCGCCCGGGACCTCACCCTCTCCGAAGAGGAGGTCTACCACCGCATCGAGGCCGACGGCACGGCCCTGATGCAGGAGAGCGGGGCGGGCGAGGACCCCAAGATCGCCCTCTTCACCGACTACCTGCGGCTCTACTTCCTCTTCGATGTCAGCGGGCGCCCGACGGTGCGCTTTGGGGAACACCTGGCCCACTACGTGGGGAACCAGCACAAGCAGTGCGTCTACTGCAGCGGACCCTTCCCCACGGCCAAGTGGATGACGGCCGATGTGCGCCCCGACATCACGGTACAGACCTTCTCCAACCGGCTGCGCGGGGGGCCGGGGGAGCCCAAGAAGTACATCTGCGCCGTCTGTCACCTCCAGTTCCTGCTGGAGAAGCTGAACTACCCGCCGGTGCGCGGGGAGAAGCTGATCTACCTGCACCTCTACCCCTACTCCTTCCTGACCCAGCCCTTCATCGAAGGGCTCCGGGCCACCGTCGCCCGCATCGTCACCGAGGACACGGCGGTGCAGGCCCTCAACATGCGGGTTTCCGAGGCCGTCGAGGCCTACCTGACCCAACGCACGGTCACGCCCACCTTCCGCAGTCGCACCCAGAAGGGGAGGCCCCAGCCCTACGGCATCTACCTGCCCCGCTACGCCGAGACGGTGGGCAACCTGCTCATCTTCCCCATCAACGCCGGCGGGGAGAACGACACCGCCCGCTTCCTCTTCGCCCTGTGGAACGCTCTGCTGCTCCAGCGCTACTTCGGCGTGAAGGTGTTGATGAGCAACGCCCCCGTTCCACCGCTGGGCAAAGAAGAGATCCCCGACCTCTACGTGGACAACATCCCCCTCGCCTGTCAAGGGCTGTTGCCCCGCAACGATTACGCCCAGTTCGAGGATGGGACGAACCGGGAGGGGACCCTGCCCAAGCTGTGGGAGGATGTGGGCCACCTCTTCGCCTTGCGGCGGCTGACCTTCGTCAAAGAGGACACCACCCCCCGTCTGGTCCGGGCCCTCTTCGGCAACCCGCTGACCATCTTCTACGAGACGGACCGGCTGCTGGAGGCCCGCGTCCGGGGTCAGGAGCAGGGGGGGCTGGTGACCTGGCTATCGCAACAGGCTTTCCCTCACGTGGAAGCCCTCGCCATCAGCAAAGGAGGACGCTTTATGACCCAACTGAGCACCCAACTACAGCGATTGGCCGAGATCGCCTGGAAGGGCGGCCTCCGGGGCCGCTCTCTGGAGCGGAGCAGCCTGCTCTACCCGGTCGGCGAAGTCTTCGCCAAGCTGAGCCACGCCGGCGGCCACGTGGACCGGGAGGCCCTGAAGGCGGCGGCCGTCCAGGACATCTTCGACCACCTCACCCGCATCGCCGACGAGCAGTACAGGCCGGGCCGCAAGAAGTGGGAGGCGACCAAACAGTTCGTCGAAATCTGGTTCCACGACGTGCTGGAAGGCGTCTACGGCGGCAACCTGCGCAAGCTGCTCGCCGACGAGAAGCTGATCCGCTCCGCCTACCTCTTCTACGTGCGCGAGCAGATCCCCCGCAAAGAGGACCGGCTTCCCGAGGCGGAGGCGCTGCCGGACGAGGAAGCCGGGTAGACGGGAAGGAGGCGACCTGTGGCCTACGAAATCCGAGTGCTCTTTTACGGAAGCGAGAAGGCAATGCAGAAGGGCATTGCCAAGATGCAGAAGCGCGGATGGGAGGTGGTGGACACCGAGGTCGTCGAGCAGGGATACGGATGCCTCAAGACCGGCTGCCTGGGGGCCATCTTCCTCCCCCTGGCCTTGCTGGGCAAGAAGCCCAACCGTTACAAGGTGACCTATAGGCGACCCCGGTAGGTCTTCCGCGCCTCTGTTGTCGTCCGTACTTGCGAGATTCCACCGACTGACCCGCCAAGTTCACAGGAGGTTATGCCATGTCCATCATCGAGAAGTACGCCGACCACTTTCTGCCCGCCTACAGCAACTATCCCCAGGGGCGCTACATCAGCCTGTTGCTGGTGCGCCGCGTCGAGTCCGAGGCGATCTTCCGCACCGAAGGGAGCGGGGAGCCGCTGAGCAAGGAGTTCGTCCACGCCGGCCTGGACGGCGGTGAGGTGATCCAGCGCGTGGTCATCAGCAAGCGGAAGCAGACGGCGGTGGAGCGCCGCACCGGACGCGAGCTGTTGCGCCGGCACGAGATGCTTTTCCCCGGTCAGCGGACGGGCGTGTTGTGCGCCCTCAACCGGAACGACCCCTGCGAGCGCTGTATGGACTGTATGATCTACGGCTACGCTGCCGGTGGGGGCGGGGCCCAGAAGTCGCGGGTGGTGACCGATGATGCCTTCAGCCTGCACGACGCCGCCGTGGTGACGGCCACCAAGCAGTTCAACGCCCTCTTCGACACGGGCACGATGCGCGACCCGGAGACGGGCAAGCCGTCCACCAGCATCGGCACCGACGAGTACGTCAAGCCGGAGACCCTCTTCCTGGACATCGAGACGGTGCGCGACGTGACGAGCGACGAGTTCCTCTACGTCCTGGGCAACGTCCTGCGCTCCACCCGCTACGGGGCCATCTCCTCCCGCATCGGCAAGGTCAAAAACCTGCTGGCCGGCGTGGTGTTGAGCGACTGCGAGATCTTCAGCAACCTGGAGCTGACCCAAGCCGTCTACGACCGGCTGCGGAACGGCTCGCAGGAGCCGGACTTTCCGCTGCGGTCGGACGTGGCGGTCGAGGCCGTGCGGGCGGCGACGGCGGAGTTGGCCGAGCGTGTCGTGGGCCGGCTGACCATCCTGCCCGCCGATGAGGTGGCCGCCCTGGTGGACGAGGTGACCGCCTTCTACCGGGACGAGGAGGCGGTGAAGGCGATGCTGGAGCGGGCGACGGCGATGTATGGCCCCCAGGGGTAGGAGGTGCCCCGATGCACATCTACCGTTGTGAACTCACCTTGATGGAAGCGACCTTCTTCAGCAGCCGCGAGGTGAGCAACACCTATCAGACCGAACCTCTCATCGGGAACATCGCCCTGGCCTACGCCTTCGGTTTCTGCCGGGCTCCCTACTTCAACGACGGCACGATCCACTACAAGGCGCACCTGGGGGCGTTGAACGAGGCGGGGATCTACGTCACGCCGGCCACCATCGTCGGCGAGCCCCGCTTCACCCTGGCCCAGTTCAACGCCCAGGCCGACGCCTACTGGTACGCGATGGCGAACAACGTCATCGTCACGCGGCCCGACGGGACCTGGATGGAGAGGCGGGGGGCGGCCTGGTACATCAAGCGCTACCCCGGCGACCGGGGGCAGAAGGTGGGGCTGGAGAACCGGCCTCAGCACGGGCGCATCCGCATGCTGGCCATCGGCAACCGGGCTGTGGCCTACGTGCTCAGCCGGGAGCCGGTGGTCGTGCCGCGCTACGTGCGGCTGGGCAAGTTCATGAGCAAAGCGCGGGTGGTGGTCGAAGA
>WFUY01000451.1 GCA_015484715.1 Thermoflexales bacterium
CTTCAAGGCCGCGTCGGTCTACGCAGCGCTGGCGGTGGAGATGTTGGCGTGAAACTCAGTCCAGAGTCTGCCGTCTGCTATGCGGCGCTGGGGTGGTGCGTGAGGCGTGAGGCGTGATACGTGATACGTGATGCGTGATGCGTGATGCGTGATACGTGAGGAGGAAGGAGGGAGGAGAATGACCGCGACGATTGTGGTGGGAACTCAGTGGGGAGATGAGGGGAAGGGACGGGTGGTGGACTGGCTGGCCGCCCAGGCGGACATCGTGGCCCGCTACGCCGGCGGCGACAACGCCGGCCACACCGTCACCGTCGGCGGGGAGCGCTTCGCCCTCCACTTGATCCCTTCCGGCATCCTCTACCCTGACACCCTTTGCGTCCTGGGGGCGGGGATGGTCGTGAACCCGGCCCGCCTGATCGCCGAGATTGACGGGCTGACCGAGCGCGGCGTGGACGCCAGCCCCAGCCGGCTGAAGCTCAGCGTCGGCGCCCACCTCATCCTGCCCTACCACATCGCCCTGGACGGCGCGATGGAGTTGCAGCGGGGCAAGAAGGCCCTCGGCACCACCCGGCGGGGGATCGGACCGGCCTACGCCGACAAGGCGGCCCGGGCCGGCCTCCGGGCCGGGATGATGCAGGACCCGGAGCGGTTTGCCGACCGCGTCTACGAGGCGGTGAAGGCCAAGAACGCCATCCTCACCGGCGTCTACGGCCAGCCGGCCCTGGATGCCGAAGCCATCGCCGCCCAGTTCCACGACTACGCCCGCCGTCTGGCCCCCTACCTGGCCGACGTCTCCCTGCTCATCAACGAGCGGCTGGCCGGCGGGCAACGCCTCCTGTGCGAGGGGGCTCAGGGCACGCTCCTGGACCTGGACCACGGCACCTATCCTTATGTCACCAGCTCCTCGGCCACCGTCGGCGGGGCGCTGACCAGCCTGGGCTTCGGCCCCCGCTACGTCGAAGAGGTGATCGGCGTCGCCAAAGCCTACACCACCCGGGTGGGGGCCGGCCCCTTCCCCACCGAACTGACGGACGAGTTGGGGGACCGGCTGCGGGGGACGGGGGCGAATCCCTGGGACGAGTACGGCACGACGACGGGCCGGCCCCGCCGCTGCGGGTGGCTGGACGCGGTGATCCTGCGCTACGCGGCCCGGGTCAACGGGCTGACCGGCCTGGCGCTGACCAAGCTGGACATCTTGAGCGGCTTCGAGACGGTCAAGATCGCCGTGGCCTACGACTACCGGGGCGAGCGGCTGGAGCATTTCCCCACCGAGGCCGACGTGCTGGCTCGCTGTCGCCCCATCTACGAGGAGCTACCCGGCTGGTCGGAGGACCTGACGACGGCCCGGCGTTGGGAGGCGTTGCCCCCTGCCGCCCGCCGCTACGTCGAGCGGGTCGAAGCCCTCACCGGCGTCCCCGTCCGGCTCATCGGCGTCGGCCCGGGCCGGGAGCAGACCATTGTCCGGTAGGCAGTAGGACAGGGCGACGGGGCGGTGATTACCCACAAGTGAGCGAGAGAGTGGTCCGTAGCAGGCCGTCCACGAATTTCTCACCAATGCACGAATGAGGCGGTCCTTAATTCGTGTATTCGTGTCCCATTCGTGGACGGCTCGTCTCCCTATCTCCAAAGATATGGGTAATCACAGGGCGACGGGGCCTTGACGCCCTTGAAAGGGGCAAGTACAATTGAGGCAGGGACTTACCGCTGGACCTCTGTACTCGTCCCCGTGCCTGACGAGAGGCGAGTGCTATGGGAAAGGCTCCAACGGCTCAGGAGGAGGCAAGGATTTCCGAACGGGCCTGGCCCCCGCCTCAAGGTCAATGGACCTATGAGGACTGGTTGCGGCTTCCTGACGACGGCTATCGCTATGAGGTGATTGACGGAGTGCTCTATATGGCCCCGCCGCCCAGCACCCTGCACCAACGCATCGCTGCCCGCCTCGTAGAGGCGCTCACCGCCTTCCTGCGGGACGATCCGTCCCCTCTGAAGGGAGAGGTGCTCTTCGCGCCGACGGGCGTCCGTCTGCCCTCCCAGCCGGTCCCCTTCCAGCCGGACATCCTCTTCATCCGAGCTGAGCGGCTGAAGATCCTCGGGGAGCAGTATGTGGAGGGCGCACCTGACCTGATCATCGAGATCCTTCCCCCCGGCAATTGGCTCTATGACCGCCGGGAGAAGATGCGGGCTTACCAGGAAGGTAGGGTGGCCGAGTACTGGATCGTGGACCCCGATGCTCGGACCATTGAGGTCTACGTGTTGGAGGGAGAGGCCTACCGGCTGGCCGGCCGGTACGGTCTGGGGGAGATCGTCCGCTCCCAAGTCGTGACCGGCTTCCGGGTTCCCGTGGCTCAGGTCTTCCCCTCAGCCCTTGAAAGGGTGGAATGAGAATTCTGCTCGTAGAAGACGAACTCGACTTGGCCAACGCCCTGGCTCGTGGACTGTCCCAGCAGGGCTACGTGGTGGACATCGCTGTAGACGGTGAGCAAGGCTGGGCGATGGGCGAGATCAACGACTACGACTTGGTGATCCTGGACCTCAACTTGCCAGGAATGGACGGCTTGGAAGTGTGCAGGCGTCTGCGGGCCAGCAAACCTAAACTGCTCATCCTGATGCTGACGGCCCGTAGCCGGCTCGAAGACAAAGTCACCGGACTCGATCTGGGTGCCGACGATTACCTGGTCAAGCCTTTCCACTTCGAGGAACTGGCGGCACGCATCCGGGCACTGTTGAGGCGTGATCTCAGAGTGCGGGAGCCGATTTTGTGCGTCGGTGATCTGAAACTCGATCCGGCCAGTCGAACGGCCTGGCAGGGGACGCGGCGGCTGAAGCTCACCCGCAAGGAATTCGGGATCTTGCACTACCTTATGCGTCACCCTGGCGAGGTCATCAGCCAGGAGGAACTGATCGAGCACGTCTGGGGAGAGGATGTTGACCTGTTCACCGGCAGCGTTCGGGTCCACATCCACTCCTTGCGTCGCAAGCTGGATGACAGGGCGGAACACCCTCGGTACATCGAGACCGTCGCAGGCCAGGGGTACCGACTGCTCCCGCCGGAGGAAGAAGGCGGATGAAGCGATTCCTGCGGGCCTGGCATCTCCGCTTCACCCGATCCCTCACCCTGCGTTGGCGATTGACGCTCTGGACGGCCGGCCTGTTCCTGGCCCTCGGTTTTGGCCTAATCGTGCTCCTCAGCGGCCTAGCGAGCATCAGGGTGCCGCACGCCATTAGAGAGGTCCTCCTGCCGACCCAATACCCTTCCTCTGAACCATTGCCCTTGATGGCTTCACCAACCCCATTATCATCCCAGCCAGGGGCCTCCTCCCCCGGCGCGGCACCCCCCTTAGTTCTAGGACAGGTTCAAGAGATCGCTATCCACGAAGTGCGCATCATCTCATTGATTAGCGTGGGAATTTTCACACTGCTAGGAGCTTGGGGGGCTTACTGGATCGCCCAACGGGCACTACAACCGGTGCGCCGCCTTACCAGCTTGGTCCAAGAGATCCAGGTAGACTCTCTGCACCGCCGATTGTCCATAGATGGGCCTCAAGATGAGGTCAAGGCACTGGCCGATGCCTTCGACGACATGTTGGAGCGCCTGGAGCGGGCCTTCGAGCAACAGAGCCGATTTGTGGCCGATGCATCTCACGAGTTACGCACCCCCTTGGCCGTCCTTCGCACAAACCTGGAAGTGATCCGGCAAGATCCCAATGCGACGTTGGCCGACTATCGGGAGATGGTCATCGCATTCGAACGGGCATTGGACAGGCTAGAGGCATTGGTGGACGCTCTCCTGCTCCTAGCAAAAGGGGAGCAGGAAATTCAAACGGAGGCCATCAACCTGGAGGTCCTCCTAACCGAGGTAGTGCACGAGCTCGAACCTCTGGCCCGGGACCACCGGGTGTCCCTGGCCCTCGAGGTCGCTGACGACGTAGTGCTGTCGGCGGATGTTCCGCTGCTGGTTCGAGCAATCAGCAATTTGGTCGAGAACGGGATTCGATACAACCGTCCGGATGGTTCCGTGACGATTACGGTTTCCCGTGAGGCAGATTGGGCGGTCATAAGCGTCAGAGACACCGGCATCGGGATCCCCCCGGAAGAGCAGTCTCGCATCTTTGACCGCTTCTACCGGGTTGACCAATCACGCGCCCGGCACCGAGGTGGTGCCGGGCTGGGCTTGTCCATCACGGCGCACATTGTCCAATTGCACGGTGGCCGTATCCAGGTCGAAAGCACCCCCGGAGTAGGCAGCACCTTCAGCGTGTATTTGCCCCTGTAGTTCCCCCCCTCATTCCGCAGTTCAGGCCAAGGTGAACGACCGATCGCTCCAAGCATCTCAAGCCTCTGCCGGGTAGTTCAACCCGACTGAAGGCCGGCGAGATGCTAATCCACAAGCGGATCCCCCACGACTTAACAAGGATTTAACACCGACTATGGTACACTAGGGATAGTTGGGCAGCCCGATAACCTTGGCTTCAGGAGGTGTAAGATGTGGAAGATGGTCTGGTTCGCCTTAGCAGCTTTGCTCTTGGCCGGAGGGGTTC
>WFUY01000452.1 GCA_015484715.1 Thermoflexales bacterium
GGGAAAGGAAAGACAGAATGGAAGGAGAGAGGTGGCTACGCGAGGGATGGAGCACTTTGTTCCTGCTGGTCGGGGTCGTCCTCACCCCGGCTGTGGCCGTTGCTGCCTCCGAGTGGAGTGAGGGGCTGTACAACCCGGTCTGGGCAGGACTGGTTGGTCTGCTGGCCGGCTTGATGCTGGCCAAGAGCCGGTTCCCCGCCCCCATTGCCCACCTTTTCAGTATGGCTTACGGGGGAACCTTAGTCGGCTACCTGGTCGGTCGAATGATCGGGCCCGGCCTCACCTGGCAGGAGCGGGTGCTCAACCTGGGGGAGCGGGTGGGGCGATGGGTCTACATCGCCGTGCGGGGGGGCATCAGCCGGGATAACCTGATCTTCATCCTGGCCCTCTGCGTCCTCTTCTGGGTCCTGGGCTACCTGGCTTCCTGGTACACCTTCCGGCGACGGCGGGTCTGGCGGGTGATCATCCCACTTGGCGTTGTGCTGCTGGTCAACTACTACTACTACTTCGGCCCTCGCGATCTGACCCCCTACATCCTCGTCTACCTGGTCAGCAGCCTGCTCTACGTCGTTCGCATCCACCTGCTCTTCCGAGAGGAACAGTGGCAGGATGCCCACGTCCGCTACAGCAGCGAGATCCACTTTGATTTCCTGCGGGCCGGCCTGCTCGTGGCCCTGGTCGTGATGATGGTGGCCTGGCTGATGCCGCCGGCCTCGGACAACATCAGCCTGGGGCTGACGGTTACCTCCTTGGACGACCGCTGGCGGGAGGCCCAGCGGCGGGTGGGGAGGCTCTTCGCCTCGCTGCGCTCCTACCGCCGGGTCTACTCCAACCCCTACGGCCCCAGCCTGCCCTTGGGGGGAGCCCGCTTCCTGGGCGATGCCGTGGTGATGGATGTCTATGCGCCGCCGGGAGAGCGCTACTACTGGCGGGCCGCCTTCTACGACTTCTACGACGGGCGCTCCTGGGACCTCTCGGAGCACCGGATGACGGTCTTCGACACCGGCCTGGTGCCGAAGAACCCGATGGACCTCTCCATGCGCAAGGTGGTCACCCAGACGGTCATCCTCTACCTGCCCAGCGTGACGGAGCTCTTCGCCGCTCCGGAGCCCTTCCGGCTCAGCCTTTCGGTGCGGGTGGAGGGGCCGGGGCGGCCCGATGGCCTGCCGGAACCGGCGATCCTCTACAGCCGTCAGGTGATGCGGCCCGGCTACGGCTACCGGGTCCGCTCGGCCATCTCCGTCGCCGACCAGACCAGCCTGCGGATGGCCGGTCGCGACTACCCGGCTTGGATTCGGCAGCGCTACCTCCAGCTTCCCGAGACCATCTCGCCCCGAGTGAAGGCCCTGGCCCGGCAGATCGCCGGTCGCTATGACAACCCCTACGACCAGGCGGTAGCCCTGGAGCGCTACCTGCGGGAGAACCTGGACTACAACCTGGACGTCCCGCCGCCACCGGAGGGGCAGGACTTCGTGGATTTCACCCTCTTCGACCTGCGGGCCGGCTATTGCGACTACTATGCCTCCTCGATGGTTGTGATGGCACGCCTCCTGGGCATCCCGGCTCGGATGGCGGTGGGCTATGCCCAGGGAGAGTACCTGGCCGACAAGGGGGTCTACCGGGTGCGGGAGCGGGATGCCCATAGCTGGCCGGAACTCTACTTCCCCGGCTATGGCTGGATCCCCTTCGAGCCCACCGTCATCCAGCCTCCCTTGGTCCGTCCTGTGGGAGAGCCCCGCCTCACGGTGACGCCAACGCCGACGGCTCCCCCGGCCGGAGGGGGAACCCGCCCGACCCCTGATCGGGGGCGGGATTGGGATCGCCTGCGCGAGTTGCTGGGTGAGGACTTTCCCCAGGAGACGGACGTCCCGTTGCCCTCTCCGCCGGCATCGGCTCGCTTTCCCCTCTGGTGGGGAGGGGTGATGCTGGCCCTGGCTGCGGTGGGAGGCTTCGCCTACTGGTGGTCGGAGAGGCGAGGAATGGCCGGGTTGACCGTCGTCGAGCGAGCCTATGCCCGGATGGAGCGCTTTGCCCGCTGGATCGGGGTGACTTTGCAACCCTATCAAACCCCTTACGAGCGGGCTGAGACGCTGGTCACCGCCGTGCCCCAGGGGGAGGCTCCCATCCGGCGCATTGCCCACCTCTACGTGGCCGAGCGCTTTGGTCACGCCAGGGGCGATCCCGAGGAAGTGGAGTCCCTGTGGCGCTCCCTGCGCCCGCTCCTCTGGAAGGGCTGGTCGGAGCGCCGACTGGCTCTGCTGGTGCGACGGCTGAGGACCCTGCGCAGAAGGCGCTGAGAGGAACCCCTTTTGCCGGGAAACCGAAGCGGGGGTATAATGGGACTGTGGGAGCAGGGGGGCGGGGGGCCCTACCACCGCTGGTCCTGAGATGCTGATAACGCTGGCGAAACTGTTCACCCTCCCGCAGGTTAAGCGCGTTTCCGACCGGGAACCTGCGGGAGGGTAGGCTGAACTTGGTTAACGAGGGGGTGCCCAATGGCGAAAGCGATCGTGAGAAGCCTCTGGATCCTCAGCCTGCTCATCCTGGTCGGCTGCGCCCGGCCTTCGCCGGGGGAGACGC
>WFUY01000453.1 GCA_015484715.1 Thermoflexales bacterium
GAGCGGGCCCGGCGGAATATGATCCGGGTGCCGCTGGTGGATACCACCATCCCCCACGAGGTGATCGGCAAGCAGGGCGGGGCCAAGGTCCTGCTCAAGCCGGCCTCGCCGGGCACGGGCGTGATCGCCGCCGGCGGCGTCCGGGCCGTCCTGGAGGCGGCCGGCGTGAAGGACATCCTGACCAAGTCCCTGGGCAGCTCCAACGTCTTGAACGTCGTCCACGCCACCCTCAACGGGCTGTCCCAGCTCAAGTCGGTCGAAGAGGAGGCGGCCCGACGGGGCCTGCCCAAAGAGCGGGTGATGCCATTCTGGAGTCGGCGCCATGTCCGCTGAGAAGAAGCTACGGATCAAGCTGGTGAAGAGTCCCATCGGCTACTCCCGACGCCAGAAAGCGACGGTGCGGGCGTTGGGGCTGCGCCGGATGCACCAGACCGTCGTCCGCGAGGATACGCCGGTGATCCGGGGCATGATCGCCAAGGTGAGCCATCTGGTGCAGGTGGAGACGGTGCCGGCCGAGGAGGAAGCCTAGCCGGCCCATTTCCCTGCCGCCGTGGGACCCGTGACGTCTGAGGCAAGCAGGAGTGAGGTGGATGAAATTACACGAACTGCGTCCCCCCGAGGGGGCGAAGAAGAGGCGAAAGCGAGTAGGACGAGGGATTGCGGCCGGCCAGGGCAAGACGGCGGGGCGTGGTACCAAGGGGCAGAACGCCCGATCGGGCGGTGGGGTCCCTCCCTACTTTGAGGGCGGGCAGCTCCCCGTCGTGCGCAAGCTCCCCTTCGCTCGTGGCGTCGGGTTCCGCAACCCCAACCGAATTCGCTTCACCCCGGTCAACCTGGAGCGGCTGAAGGGCTTTCAGGCGGGCGACGAGGTGTCGCCGGAAACGCTGGCGGCGGCCGGGATCATCAAGAAGGCCAGCGAGTTGGTCGTCATCCTGGGCGATGGGGACCTGGATCGTCCCCTGCACTTCAAGGCCCATCGCTTCTCGGCCAGCGCCCGCCGGAAGATCGAGGCGGCCGGGGGCACCATCGAGGAACTCCCCTACCGGCGGGGAGGCGCTCGGACCCGATAGGACGAGGGGAGCATAGAGGGGGAGTCGTATGATCCAGGCTGTCCGCAACGCCTTTACCCTGCCCGATCTGCGCAGGAAACTGCTCTTCACCCTGGCCATCCTGATCATCTACCGGCTGGCCGCCCACGTCCCCGTACCGGGCGTCAATCAGACGGCCCTCAAGAACCTGCTGCAGGGCGGCGGAGCCGGTGGTCAGTTGGTGGGGCTGCTGGACATCCTATCCGGTGGGGCTGTGGCCACCTTCTCCGTGATGGCGATGGGGGTCTACCCCTACATCACGGCTTCCATCATCTTCCAGCTCCTGGTGCCCATTATCCCCAACCTGGAGCAGATGCTGAAGGAGGAGGGTGAGGAGGGCCGCAGAAGGCTGGAACGGTACACCTATTACCTGACCGTCCCGCTGGCCGCCCTGCAGGCCATCGGGCAGGTGCGGCTCTTCGGAAGCATCGGTGGGGAGCCAATTCTTCCCCATTTCGGCTTCAGCGGCCCTCAGTTGCTGCCCACCTTTGCCACCATCGCGGCGATGACGGCGGGTACGATGTTCGCCATCTGGCTGGGCGAACTGATCAGCGAGCAAGGGATCGGCAACGGAGTCTCCCTGATTATCTTCGGCGGGATCGTCGCCCGCATCCCCCAGAACGTGGTGAACATCCTGGTTCAGCAAGGGGTGGGCGGGCTGCTCCTCTTCCTGGCCATCACCGCCATCACCGTCTTCGTCATCGTCGTCGTCCAGGAGGGGCAGCGCCGTATCCCGGTCCAGTACGGAAAGCGGGTGCGAGGGCGTAGGGTTTACGGCGGTCAAGCGACCCACATCCCCCTGCGGGTGAACACGGCGGGGATGATCCCGCTCATCTTCGCCCAGTCCATCCTGACCTTCCCGGCCATCATCGCCCAGTTCTTCATCACCAGCACCAACCCAACGGTGGCCGGCTTCGCCCGGTCGGTGACCAATATCTTCAGCGGCACCAGCGGCTGGTACGCGCCGATGTACTTCCTGATGGTCGTGGCTTTCACTTACTTCTACACGGACGTGCTGGTGCAGCAGCAGGACCTGCCGGGAGTGTTGCAACGGCAGGGCGGATTCATCCCCGGCATCCGACCGGGCAGGCGGACGGCCGAGTACATCACGGCGGTCTATCGGCGCATTACGCTGGTGGGGGCTCTCTTCCTGGGGGCGGTGGCCGTGTTGCCCTTCATCGTGGGCCTCTTCGTGCGCTCGCCCCAGGGCACGCCCACGCTGTTGATCACCAGCGCCGGCCTGCTCATCGTGGTCGGCGTGGTCGTGGACACGATGCGTCAACTGGAAGCCCAGTTGCTGATGCGTCACTACGAGAGCTTCCTGCGGTGATCCTGAGGGCGATGACCATCAAGTGTCGCAC
>WFUY01000454.1 GCA_015484715.1 Thermoflexales bacterium
CAGCGTCAGATGTGTATAAGAGACAGCGTAGAGGTAGGGCAGGTAGAAGGGAAGCTCCGGGAAGAAGCTGCCCTCCGCCAGCCGCTGACGGTCACGGCGCAGCGGCTCCGCCTCGTCCTCGGGAATCCGGGAGAGGTCCCAAGGGGTCAGCTTCGGAGCGATGGCGGGGCCGAGGCGGGGAAGGGCTTCGCTGGCCGGCGGGATGGTGATCCGCTCCAGCCGCTCTCGGGAGCGCTGGGTGGCCGGGTCGAAGCGACGCAGGCTCTCGACCTCGTCGCCGAAGAACTCGATGCGCACCGGTCCTTCGTCGGTAGGTGGGTAGACGTCCAGGATGCCGCCTCGGCGGCTGAACTGGCCCGGCACTTCGACGACGGTGGCCGGCCGGTAGCCCAGCCCCAGCCAGGCGGCCACCAGCTTCTCCATCGAGGTGAGTTGGCCCTGGCGCAGGGTCCGGGTGCCCAGCCGGAACTGGCGCGGGGGCAGGGTGACCTGCATCAGGGCGCGGACGGAGGTGACGACGATGGGCGGGCGGTCTCCGGGCTCCAACAGGGCGGCGAGGGTCCGGAGCCGGCCGACGACCACCTCCTGGGTCCAGGGGGCGCGTTCGTAGAAGAGGGCGTTGGGCTCCGGGAAGCGGTGGAGGCGGGTCGGATCGGCCATCCAAGCCCGGAGGCTCTCGGTCAGAGCGCGGGAGCGTTCGGCGGTGGCGACGACGACGAGGAGGGGACGGGAGAGGTCCTGGGCCAGGGCCGCCAGCAGCGCCGGTCGGGCTGCCCGGAGCAGGCCCAGCGGCCGGCCGCGCCGGAGTGCCGACGCCTTCTCCGACTGCAACGTGCTCTTCAGTTCCGCATAGCCCGGCGCTTGGGCGATCAGGAGAAGCAGAGGCGAGAGGTCCATACAGGATATTTCAGAATCATTGGATGGCCGGCCCGTTGTACCGGCTCATCGCCAACACGATCCCTTCCGTCAGCCAGCAGTGGATGGCCTCGGCCACCCGCTCGCAGACCCGGTCGAAGCGTTCCTCTTCCTCCGGCGAGAGGTCCTGGAGCACATAGTCGGCCGGGGCCATCCGGCCCGGTGGCCGCCCGATCCCCACCCGCAGGCGGGGGAAGTCCTGGGACCCCAGGGCCTCGATGATGGAGCGCATCCCCCGGTGGCCACCACTTCCCCCCTCGGGCCGGAGGCGGATGGTGCCCGGGGGCAGGTCCAGGTCGTCGTAGACGACCAGCAGACGCTCCAGCGGCACGTGGTAGGCACGGACCAGGGGGGCGACGGCCCGCCCGCTCTCGTTCATAAAGGTCTGGGGCTTGGCCAGGACAACGGCCCGGTCGGCGATGCGGCCTGTGGCCAGCAACGCCCGGTTCTGCACCCGGTCGAAGGTCAGGCCGTGGCGGGCGGCCAGCCGGTCCAGGCAGCGGAAGCCGATGTTGTGGCGGTGGCGGGCGTACCGACGACCGGGATTCCCCAGCCCGACGATAAGCCAGCAAGGCTCGTGCGCGATCACCTCTTAGGCCTTACCTCGAATATAAAGTAAGCGAAATAATCGCTCCCACTGCGGTAGACTTGCAAAAGCCCAATATCGTCTGGGTTGGAACAAGGAATGCGCTCCAAAAAGCCATCTTCGTTTATCCTGATGCATTCGAGCATCAGTTGTACCTGGATCAGACGTTCAACGTCCATTTTGGAACGGATAGCTGTCAGCGGATTGAAGAACGGATTGAACGGATGGGAGACGACGGCTCAAGAGCCTCCCAGGATCACCGAGCACTGAGGGGAGTGAAGACACTGAGCTTTGTGCAGCACAGTCCAGGTCGCCGGCAAGGCCGTGACCCGACGGCAGGGAGGGAGCACAGAGCCCCTCGGTGCGCTCATTTCTCTCCGCTGTTCAGGGATTCAACAGCTTTTGGTCGCGCCCAAATCCGTTTGACGAAGCACCAGGCTCCGATACAGGGATTATACTTCGGATGGGGAGAAGAGCCAAAGCCACAGAGAGGTAGGGCAATTGGGCAGGTGGCCTCCCGGTGGGTATCAGGGTGGGGGGAGGAGTTGGTCTTCGCGCCCCCGGCGCAGGAGGAAGCGGATCGCCTCCCGCAGGAAGAGGAGAACGCCCCAGACCGCGAAGAGCAGCACCGTCAGCAGCGCACCGTTGCAGAAGGCATCCCGCCAGCCCCGGA
>WFUY01000455.1 GCA_015484715.1 Thermoflexales bacterium
GCCCCAGACTCAGGACGAGGAGCAAGGCGAGGAAGAACAGGGATCGCTTCTGCATGGGACCTCCTCCTTTACAGGATGCAAGTAGAAGCCACGCTTCTACGGCGGGCCGGGCTTCTCGGCCCGGCATACGACTCCCTCCCCTGATGGGGGCAGATCGGCCTTTCCCGGCCGATGCTACCAGACAATGGGGTTCTCCAGGATGGCCACCATCAGCCGGACGGCGTTTTCCACATCCCTGATGTCCACCATCTCAGAGGGGCTGTGGATGTGGCGACAGGGGATGGAGAGGCAGCCGGCCGGCACTCCCTCCCGGGTAACCTGGATGGCCATGGCGTCGGTGGAACCCATGGGGAGCACTTCCAACTGGTAGGGGATCCCCGCCTCTTCGGCCCGGCGGATCATCAGTTCCTTGAGCCCTGGATGGGCCAGCATCCCGGCATCCTGTACCTTGATGGCCGGCCCCTTCCCCAGGGAGACGGCCATCGGGCGATCCTCCGGGCAATCCCCGGTCCCGGTCACGTCCACGGCGATGCCCACGTCGGGGTCCAGGCCGAAGGCGGAGGTACGGGCCCCGCGCAGCCCCACCTCTTCCTGAACGCTGAAGACGAAGGCCACCTGGTGCGGCGTCTTCTTCAGGCGACGCATCGTTTCGATGAGCACCGCGCAGCCGATCCGATCGTCCATCGCTTTGGCCACCACCCGGTCGCCCAGGTCCGACATCTCCCGCAGGAAGGCGGCTGCATCTCCCACGCCCACCGGAGCGGAGTCCTTGTCCTGGGCACCGACGTCTATGTAGAACTTCTCCAGGGGGGGCAGCTTCTTGCCCACGGCGTCGAAGATCCCCTTTTCGACGTTGATCACGCCCACGGTGCCGTTGGCGAAGAGGACCCGGTTGCCCGGTAGCGTGGGGGGGACGACGCCGCCGATGCGGGTGAAGCGGAGGAACCCCTTTTCGTCCACGTGGGTGACCATCACCCCGATCTCGTCCATGTGGGCGGAGAGCATCACCTTGCGCCCCTGGCCGTCGCCCTGGCGGAGGGCGATCAGGTTGCCCAAGGCGTCCACCCGGACTTCGTCCGCCAGCCCCTCGATCTCCTCCTGGATGAGGGCGCGCACCTGCTCTTCGTGTCCTGAAGGACCGTAGGCTTCTGTCAACTTTTTGATCAGCTCTTTCACCGCTGGTTCTCCTTGACGCTGTCTGCTGTAGGCTATCCGCTATCCACCGGTCGCCGTCCGCCGGCCGCTTTCCTCGTTACGGCGTCCACCTCTCCAGAGCAGCCCGCATCAACCGGACGGTCTGCTGGAAATCGGTCAGGTTGAGCATCGCTACCGGCGAGTGGATGTAGCGGCAGGGGACGGAGACGGCCGCCGACGGGACCCCCTCGCGGGTGATGTGGATGGCTCCGGCGTCGGTCCCTCCGATGCCCGGCTGCTTGATCTGGGTGGGGATGCCCAGCGCCTCCGCCGTGTCGAAGAGGAGCCGGAGCAGCCGCTTGTCGGCGATGAAGGAGCGGTCCATCACCGTGATGGCCGGCCCCTTGCCCAGGGCGGTGGTGGGACTCACGTCCTCCTTGCGGGGGAGGTCGTCGGCGATGGTGCCCTCCAGGACGAAGGCGGCGTCGGGCTCGATGGCGTAGGCGGCCACACGGGCTCCTCGCAATCCCACCTCCTCCTGGACGGTGAAGGCGCCGTAGAGGTCGAAGGGGAGGGGCTCCCCCTGGAGCAGTTCGATGAGGACGGCGCAGCCGGCCCGGTCGTCGAAGGCCTTGCCCGTCACCGTCGGCCCCAGCTCCTGGTAGCGGGTCAGGAAGGTGGCCCTTTCCCCCAGCCGGACCGCCTTCTTGGCCTCATCCTTGCTGGAGGCCCCGATCTCGATCACCAGGCTCTCGATCTTCGGGATCCGCTCCCGTTCGTCCCGCTCCAACAGATGGATGGGCTTCAGCCCGATGACGCCGGGGATGTGGTCGGGGCCGACTTGGACCTGGGCTCCGGCCAGCACCCGGGCGTCCAGGCCACCGACGGCGCGGAACTTGAGGCCGCCGTCGCCGGTGTAGCCGACGACCATCATGCCGACCTCGTCCATATGGGCGGCCAGCATGACCCGGGGGCGGGGCTCGGGAGCGGTGCCCCGCTTCAGGACCAAGAGGTTGCCTAAGGCGTCCTCCCGCATCTCGTCCACGTGATCACCGAGGGCGTCCCGGATGATCTGGCGGACCTCATCTTCCGCGCCGGAGACGCCTACGGCGTTGGATAACGGTTCCAGGTACACGGTTGTCTCCTCCGAAGCACTAAGGGTCAGCAGCTGGCGGGAGCAAATGGGCGAAGCGACAAGACGAAGCTCAATAAGCCTGCATCAAACCTCCGAGGTCTGGAAGTCCTCATCGGAGGCGAGGAAGTCGGGCTCCAGGCGGGCGACGAAGCCGGCCAGCAGCCGGGCGGTCCGCTCCAAGTCCTTCAGGTTCACGGTCTCCACCGGACTGTGCATGTAGCGGAGCGGGATGCTGACCAGGCCGGTCGGAATCCCCTCCCGACTGACCTGGATGGCCCAGGCATCGGTCCCGCTGCGGCCTGGGATCGGCTCGACCTGGTAAGGGATCTCCAACGCTTTGGCCGTCGCCTCCAGCTCCTCGAAGAGGCGAGGGTGGATGTTGGGGCCGTAGGCGATGGTCGGTCCCTTCCCCAGGGCGAAGGACTCCTCTTCAGGGACGCCGTTCTGGCGGCCAAAGGTGACGTCCACGGCGATGGCCGCGTCGGGGGCCAAGCCGTAGGCGCTGGTCATCGCGCCGAAGAGCCCCACTTCTTCCTGGACCGTCGCCACGGCGTAGACGTCCCACCTATGGCGCATCGAACTCAGGGCCTCCAGGGCGAGGATGAGGGCCGCTACCGAGGCCCGGTTGTCCAGCGCCTTCCCGCTGAAGAGATTGCCCTTCAGCTCCAGGGCCTCCTGGCGAAAGCTGATCAGGTCCCCGACTCGGACCAGCTTTTCCACCTCTTCGGGGGGAAGCCCTACGTCCACGAAGAGCTCTTCCCAAGGAAGCGCCTTGTCCCGCCGGTCGGGCGGGAGGACGTGAGGGGGGCGGCTGCCGACGATGCCCGGCAGGTCCCGTCGCCCGTGGACGGTGACCTTCTGGCCCCAGAGGAGGCGGCGGTCCGTTCCTCCCACGGGGGTGATGCGCAGGAATCCCTTCTCGATGCCGGAGACCATCAGGCCGATCTCGTCCATGTGGGCGGCCAACATCAGCCGCCGATGGGGGGGCTCCCCTTCGCCCCGCTTGAGGGCGATGAGGTTGCCCAGTTTGTCCTCGCGCACTTCGTCGGCAAAGTGGGCGAGGGAGTCCCGAACCAGGTCACGGATGGCCTGTTCGTAGCCGGAGATCCCTGGTGTCTCCGAAAGTTGCTTGAGGAGCGGTACGGTATCCATCACGATCCTGTATCCTTCCTGTCTTGAGCTGTGAAGGAGAACAAGGAGAAGGTGCTTTCGGTCGAGGTGCTCGTGGCCGTCACTGTGACGGTGGGAGTGATGGGAGTGGCGGTGGGCGTGGAGAGGGTAGGGGTCGCCGGTGGCGGCACGGGCGTGTCGGTCGGTGTGGATGGGAGCGGTGTGAAGGTGGCCGTAGGAGCCCCCGGTGTTGGGGTCTCCGTAGCGGTCGGCTCCACGGGTGTCGGCGTGAGGGTGGCTGTAGGCGT
>WFUY01000456.1 GCA_015484715.1 Thermoflexales bacterium
GCTCAAAGCGGTTGGATGGGGCACGGCGCAGGAGGATGATCCGGTCGGCCATCCGCTCCCCGTCGGGCAGCAGGTGGCCCTCCACCCGGACCAGGTCGCCCACCTGGGGGTTCCCCACGATGATGGTGTGGTCACCGGTCTGGAAGCTCTGGCCGGCGACGATCCAGACCGACCCCGTCTGAGAGACCACCCCTTCCCCGGTGACGCGGAAGCGGGGCCATTCGGGGGCGCGCCCGGCGATGACGGTGGTCAACTGCCCCGCGATGACGGAGACCGTCCGGTTCAGGCCCGTCACCTCTACCTTCCCCTCGATGACGACGAACCGTACCAGGAGGCTAGGGGTGACGAGGACGCGGAAGGCGGTCCCCCGGGCCACGCCGGACCCGGCCGGGGTCTTGACCTCGTAGCGGGAGTTCCGCTCCTCCCGGGGCTGCACCCGGTGCTCGCTCTCGCCCACCCACTGGGTCAGCACCACCGTGCGGGGACCTTCTCCCGGCCCCCGGACGTCCAGTTCGTCAATGGAGAGCTCCGTCTCAGGTCCTAGGCGGACCTCGCTGCCGTCGAAGAAGAGGAGGGTCGCTCGGGAGAGCGCTCCCGTGCGCACCCGCTGTCCGACGGTGACGGTGACGGGACGGGTCACCGTCGTCCAGGTCTCGTCCTCGGTCTGCACCTCGACGATCCCTTGGAGGTCCTGGAGGGCCGCGATCTGAGGTCCCAACGGCAGGGGCCGGGAGACCAGGGGGAGGAAGACCCCATAGGGGAGTTCCTCCTCGCGCGAGGCCACCGCCGAGGTGACGGTGGGGGTTGGACGGACGCCCTCCACCCTCGGCGTCTCCTCGGGGATCAGCGGGGAGGAGGCGACGAGGGTCGCCCCGCCGGGCTCGGCCTCCTCACTCCAGCTGTACCGCAGGCCGGCCCAGACGAAGGCGAGGAAGGCGCAGAGGAAGAGGAAAGCGGTCCCGAAAGCCACTTCTTTGCGGGAGAGCAGCCGGTCGAGCCCCACCCGCAACCCTTCCAGCCAGGAGGGAACTTCCCCTGGCTCCACGGCGGTGGTGGACCGGCCATCCTGTCGCTTCCCCACCGTCGCCGCCGCCGCGTTCAACAGGGCCGCCCGTTGGGCAGCCACGACAGCCCGGCTCTGCTCCGCGCGGGCCAGTTCCCGCAGCTTGGCCGCCAGCTTCAGGGCCTCCGCCTCTTCCTCGGGCAGGCCCACCAGACACGCCTCCAGGGGATACCCGGCCTCCAGTTGTTCCAGTCGCTCCTGTAGCAGGTCTTCCCGTGTGCTCATCGGTTCGCTCCTATACCTCCTGCTGCAAAGCCGCCCGCAAGGCCAGTAGGCCGCGATGCTGGAGTGACTTGACAGCAGCCACCGTCTTGTTCAGACTCTCGGCCACCTCCCGAAGGGAGAGCCCTACGAGAAAGCGCAGTCGAATGACCTCCCGCTGGGTCTCATCAATCTGTTCCAAGGCCCGTTGTACCCGTTCCAGCGTGAGTTGCTGCTCGACCACCACAGCGGGATCGGTCTCTTCGCCGACCACGTGTTGAACCTCTTGGATCGGTACAGCCATACGTCCCCCTTCCTTCCGATAATGATCGGCGATCAGGTTGCGGGCGATGGAGTATAACCAGGCGGCGAAGGGGGCCCGGGTGATGCGGTACCCCGGCAGAGCTGCTACCATACGGAGGAAAACCTCCCCGGTCAGGTCCTGAGCCAACTGGTTATCGTGTACCCGCGATCGCACATAACGGAAGATGCGCGCCTGATGCCGATCGTACAGTTGCCCAACGGCGTTCACATCGCCTCGCTGGGCTCGCGCCACCAATTCCGCATCCCTTGGTTCGAGCACGTGCTGTCCCCCTTGTCGTCTGAACGCTGCGTTCTACAAGGGAAAACGAAAATCAGGCAAAAAGGATTCAGCCCGTCGGGCTCTGTCGGCTACTCTAACGCACTTCTGACATTCCCAAAACTGCCGTTTAACTTCTCTGCGGTATAGTCATAGTGAGCTACCTGACGCTCCCAGGGACCCTTCCGCAGCTCCCTTCCACGGCCTGAAGTGCGTCGTAGGCAGCCTCCGATAAGCTGTTGCTGTCGCCGGGCACCGTGTGACCTGCGGGAGGGTGAACACACCGAGGGAACCCGAGGCTATGCAGATTCTGCTGCTCACCCAGGTCCTGCCCTATCCGCCCGATAGCGGGCCGAAGGTCAAGACCTACAACCTGATCAAGTACCTGGCTCGGCACCACTCGGTGACGCTGGCCTCCTTCGTGCGGGGCGATCAGTCGGCAGAGGTGGCCCACCTGCGGCGCTACTGCCGAGCCGTCCACACCGTGCCGATGGAACGAGGGCTCCGGCGGGACGGCTGGGCGATGGTCCGCAGCCTGCTCACCGGCCAGCCTTGGATGATGGTCCGGGACGACCGGCGGGCCATGCGCCGACTGGTGGACCGGCTGGCCGCCCAGACCCCCTTCGACGTGGCCCACGCCGACCAGCTCAACATGGCCCAGTACGCCGCCCGCGTGGTCGGCGCCCGTCACCTCCTGGACGCCCACAACGCCCTCTGGCGGCTCTACCGGCGGCTGGCCGCGACGATGGGCCCCGGCCCCAAGAAATGGCTGCTGGAGCGGGACTGGCGGCTGCTCAAGGGGTACGAAGGGCGGATCGTCCGCCACTTCGACGCCGTCCTGGCCGTCACCGAGGAGGACCGGCGGGACCTGCTGGAGGCGGCCGGCACCCCCCGCGAGATCGCCGTCATCCCCATCGCCGTGGACACCGACGAAGTGCGCCCGGTGGTCCGTCGCCCCGACGCCGACCACATCCTGCACGTGGGCACGATGTACTGGCCCCCCAACATCGACGCCGTCCGCTGGTTCTTGCGGGAGGTCTACCCCCTCATCCGGCGGCGGCGCCCCGATGTCCGCTTCGACGTCGTGGGCTCCCGCCCCCCGGCCGACCTGCAGGCGCTGAACGAGGAGGGCATCGGCGTCCACGTCACCGGCTACGTCGCCGACCTGACGCCCTACCTGGAGCAGGCAGGCGTCTTCATCGTGCCCCTGCGGGCCGGCAGCGGGATGCGGGTGAAGATCCTCAACGCCCTGGCCCAGGGGCTGCCCATCGTCTCCACCACCGTGGGGGCCGAGGGAATCGCCGTCACCGACGGGGAGCACCTCCTGCTGGCCGACGAGCCGGCCGACTTCGCCGAGGCGGTCCTCCGCCTCTTGGAGGACCCGGCGCTGGCCGCCCGGCTGGGGGCCAACGGGCGCCGGCTGGCCGAGGAGGTCTACGACTACCGCGTCGCCTACCGTCCGCTGGACCAGGTCTACCGCCAACTGTCGGGGGAGCACCGATGAGCGAGAGGAAGACCGCCCTCCTGCTGAGCCTGGCCCTGCTCTTCTGCTACGCCTACATCTTCCCGCGCTGGGCCGACTGGAACCAGAACTCCCGGCTGGACCTGACGCTGGCCATCGTCGAGCAGGGCACCTTCGCCATTGACGACTACTACACCAACACAGGCGACTACGCCGTCTACGGCGGCCACATCTACACGGACAAAGCGCCGGGCACCTCCTTCCTGGCCGTGCCCGTCTACTTCGCCTTCCGTCAGGTGGCCGACACCCCGCCGGCCCGCGCCCTCCTGAAGCGGCTCAGTTCCACGGAGGCCCTGGCCGCCACCCTGCGGGAGGGGGGGACGGGGCTGCTGGAGGAGAAGGTCTACTTCGCCGCCGCCCTCTACGTCGCCACCTTCACCACCGTCTCCCTCCCCTCGGCGCTGCTGGGCGGGCTCCTCTACCTCTTCCTGGGGCGCATCCTGGAGAGCCGCCGTCGGCGGGTGGTCCTGGTCCTGGCCTACGGCCTGGCCACCGTCGTCTTCCCCTACTCCAGCGTCTTCTACGGCCATCAGATCGCCGCCGTCTTCCTCTTCGCCGCCTTCGTCCTGCTCTACCGAATGCGCCGGGGCGAGCTAGGGCTGGGCTGGCTCTGGGCCGTGGGCGGGTTGATGGGGCTGGCCGTCCTGGTGGAGTTCCCCGCCCTCTTCCCCACCGCCGGCCTGGGGCTCTACGCCCTCTGGTTCCTGCGGGAGCGGCTGGGGACGGCCAACAGGCGGGGCCTCGTGGCCGCCCTCGCCCGCGTCGGGCTGGCCGGCCTCCCCTTCGCCCTGCTCCTGGGCTACTACAACAACGCCTGCTTCGGCTCTCCCTTTACCTCTAGCTACAAGTACCTGGGCAAGTTCCCGGAGATCTCCAACACCGGTTTCCTGGGCTTCAGCAAGCCCAGCCTGGAGGCTCTGTGGGGGATCACCTTCAGTCCTTACCGGGGGCTCTTCTTTATGTCTCCCTTCCTGCTCTTGGCCCTGCCCGGCTTCTGGTACGGCCTGCGGGATCGCCGCTGGCGGGCCGAGGCGGTGCTGCTGCTGGGCATCGTCCTGGCCCAGTTCGGCCTCATCTCCGCCTGGTACGACTGGCGGGGGGGCTTCGCCCTGGGGCCGCGCAACCTGCTGATCACCCTCCCCTTCCTGACCGTCGCCATCGCCTTCGCGCTGCGCTCCTGGCAGGGGCGGGGGCTCGCCCTGACCGGCGGGCTGATGCTCCTCTCCTTCGGCATCACCTGGGTGATCAGCGTCTCCGGCCAGGAGCTGGCCCCCATCACCATTGCCAACCCGCTGGTGGACTTCTTCTGGCCCAAGTTCGCCCGGGGCGACATCGCCCGCAACCTGGGGATGGCCCTAGGGCTGAAATCGTGGGCCAGCCTGATCCTGCCCTTGCTGGTCATCGGAGGTACGCTGTCGATCACCTGTCGGAACGCTCCCCTGGGGGGGACGGTCGCCGGCCGGCCCCTGCGCCGGGAGGCGAGCCCGTCGGCATCCCCTTGACCGCCGCCCTGCGGCTTCCCGCCATCCGCCCGGCCCTCCCC
>WFUY01000457.1 GCA_015484715.1 Thermoflexales bacterium
GGGCGAAGTCGTGGGCTTCTTGGACGGACCCGGAGGCCAGCATAGCGAAGCCGGTGGCCCGGGCGGCCATCACGTCGGAGTGATCGCCGAAAATGGACAGGGCCTGAGCGGCGACGGAGCGGGAAGCGATGTGGAAGACGGTGGACGTCAGCTCGCCGGCGATCTTGTACATATTGGGGATCATCAGCAACAGCCCCTGGGAGGCGGTGAAGGTCGTGGTCAGCGCTCCCGTCTGCAGCGCGCCGTGTACCGCGCCGGCGGCCCCCCCTTCGGCCTGCATCTCCACCACCAGGGGAACGGTGCCCCAGACGTTGGTCTTCCCCGCTGCCGACCACGCATCGGCCAGCTCCCCCATCGGCGTAGACTGGGTGATGGGGTAGATGGCGATCACTTCGTTGACCTTATGAGCAACGTAGGCGACGGCTTCGTTGCCATCAATGGTGACCCTCTTGCGTTCCATCGTCTCCTCCTGATTGGACGCCTTGTTGGGCTGCTCCACGTGCGACAGTTGTCTCGATGCCTATTTAGAAGGTGGTCTCCCTCACTGGTGGCGGAGCCGATGAGGAGGGAGACCACCCTGATCAGGTCGTTCGGTTGTCTCGGCGCCGGTCAACCCGGCGCGATGACCGTTAGATCCACCCGCGCAGTCGGACCGCTTCAGCTACCCGAGCGACGGAGACCAGGTAAGCCCCCAACCGATTGTGGACGTTGTACTGACGGGCCGTCTCGTGTACCGCGTGGAAGGCGGTGGTCATCTTGGCGTCCAGGGCGCGGTGCACCTCCTCCTCGGACCAGTAGTGGTTGTAGGCGTTCTGGACCTGCTCGAAGTAGGAGACGGTGACACCGCCGGCATTGCACAGGAAGTCGGGGATGACGTAGACGCCGTTCTCGTGCATGATGACGTCGGCTTCGGGGGTGGTGGGGCCGTTGGCCAGCTCGGCCACGATCTTGGCCTTGATGTTGCCGGCGTTCTCCTCGGTGATCACTTCCTCCAAGGCGGCCGGGAAGAGGACGGTGACGTCCAGCTCCAGCAGCTCCTCGTTGGTGATGCTGTCGGCACCGGGGAAGTTGATCACGGAACCGGTCTCCTGCTTGTGGGCCAGGACCTTTTCGTAATCCAGCCCCTCGGCGTTGTAGATGCCGCCCTTGGAGTCGGAGACGGCGACGACCTTCAAGCCCAGGATCTCGACGGCCAGCTTGTGGGCGAAGGAGCCGGCGTTCCCGTAGCCCTGAATGGCGGCCGTCGCGCCTTCCAGGTCCAGGTTCAGGACCTTGGCCGCCTCGCGCACGGTGTAGACGCCGCCCCGGGCGGTGGCGTCGCCCCGGCCCAGGGAGCCGCCCACGGGGATCGGCTTGCCGGTGATGACGCCGGGGGCGTGGTGGCCGACGATGGTTTCGTACTCGTCCATCATCCAGGCCATGATCTGGGGGGTGGTGTAGACATCCGGAGCCGGCACGTCCTGCTCAGGGCCGATGAAGTAGGCCACCCGACGCATGTAGCCCCGACTCAGCCGCTCCAGCTCGCCCTCGGACATCTCCTTGGGGTTGCAAATGATCCCGCCCTTGCCGCCACCCAGAGGGAGGTCCAAGGCGGCCGTCTTCCAGGTCATCCAGGCGGCCAGCGCCCGCACCGTGTCAATGGTCTCTTCGGGATGATAGCGGATGCCTCCCTTGGCCGGGCCTCGGGCGTCGTTGTACTGGACACGGAACCCCTTGAAGACCTGGACGGAGCCGTCATCCATACGGACAGGGATGGTGAAATGGAACTCCCGCATCGGCCAGCGCAGGAACTCGTGCATTGCGGGGTCCAGCCTCAGGATACGGGCGGCCTCGTCAAGCTGTCGCTGGGCCATAGCAAAAGGATTGGCTTTTTCCGGCATAGTTGCGATACCTCCTGTGAAGTGAAAGGATCGTAGGCAGCATGCGACGGATTCCTGAGCGGAATCCGCCGGCAAGTTAGGAATCGGTTGAGACGTTGAGAGCGGGAACGGCAACGCGGTGAAGGGGTGTGAGGTTCATCTGGCGCACTTATCGTCGAGGGGCAGCCTGGCCGCTCCCGCCGATTTCCGCACTAGGTCAAACCGTTGCCTAGCCTAACATAGGCTGGAGAGATCGTCAAGTGACAAGTTTCCCCCACGGTGCGTGACGTTTGTCTGAGTCAAATTTGGGTTGATCTCTCGCCGGTCACGCCGTGGCCGAGGCTCGAAATGTCCAGAAACTGCCGATGGCGCGCGTTGAGCCGTGGGGCGCGTCCGTGGCGGGCCACTTAAACGGAGATCCGATGGCCGGCAGCCCGGTCTAGAGCAGGAGACGCAAGAGGAGGTAACCACCCAGCAGCGTGGTGACCCCGGCGTTCATCGTGCGCAGGCGACGAGGGGGAAGCCAACGGACGGTCAGGGCAGCCAGCGGGACGGAGAGGATCGCGCCCAGCAGAAGGGAGGGGGCCAGATTCCATCCCACACGACTTCCTCCGGCGACGAAGTAGGTGACGACGCCGACCAGGCAGGCGAAGCTCTCGGCCAAGGCGGTGATTCCGATGGCCGTGCGGCTCTCGACACCGGCCAGGATCTGGCCGCCGACGACGAGGGGGCCGTACCCCCCACCGCTGAGCCCTTTGTTGAAGGCAGCCAGCAGGCCCAACCCGGCTACCTTGGTCCACGAAAAGGCGAAATCCCGCTGGCGGTTCCAGATCAAGGCCAGTCCCAGTCCCAGGACCAGGAGGGCCACGTAGAGTTTCACCAGCAGGGGCGGGATGCTGATGGCGATGAGGACGGCCACAACCGTCCCCAGGAATCCGGCCGAGGAGAGCACCGCGGCGACCTTCATATCGTGGGATCCCCAGCGCAGGTTCACGTTGCCCAGCCCGTGGTGGGCCAGGCTGCTCAGCAGGCCGGCGATGAGCTGCGAGAGGAGCACTGCCGGGATCACTTCTCCAGGACTGTAGCCCATCATCAGGAGCACCGGGGTGATGGTAGTGCCATATCCCATGCCCAGGGCTGCCGCGGCGTACTCCAGGATGAGGGCCAGCACGGTGACTTCAGGACTGAACGAGACGGTCATAGGTACCTCCTGCGGGAGGGTGCACATCCCTCGCCATAGGCAGAGGTCTGCTGGCCCGATAGCAGCACAGGAGCGGAACGGTAGTCACTTCCTTGAGTAGTGGTGATGTCTAAAGGTCGAAAACTCCTCCCAACTCCAGATATGGTCGTCAGGCCTATAGCCATGGCCGGCGTGCGCTTTCGATAGGGTGCCAAGAGTAGGCCCAAAGGAGCGACCGCATTCTCAGCAGCACCACCGTTGCCAACCGTCACTCTCTGAAAGAGGTGCTCTCGTGTCCCTACAAAGTATACCACCCGAAGCCCGTTTGCGCCACTTGGAGGGCCACTACGCCGACCGCGTCGCCGCCTTCCGCCAACGGCTCGCCGCTAAACGAATGAGTCTGCTCTAGGGCGGATTGCTGTCAACGGATTGGGGGAGCGGATTGAGCGGATGGGGGGCAGACTTCGGGAGTCTCGACCCAGGAGCTGTTCGCGCCGACCGGATTTTCGTACCGCTTTGTGCTCTTTGCGCTCTTGGTGCCCTTCGTGTCTCTCGCCGTGGCCGGAGCGGACAAGCTGTCAACGGATTGGGGAACGGATTGAGCGGATGGGGGGCTTCATCGGCGTCCAGGCCGGCCTTCTTGACGGCCTCCTGGTCAACGAATGGGCGAACGAATAAACGA
>WFUY01000458.1 GCA_015484715.1 Thermoflexales bacterium
GGCCGGTGGTCAGCGCTCCCGTCTCCCCCACCGCGCCGCTGGCGCCATCGCCGGTGGTGGTCCAATCCAGCGAGGTCGTCGTCGCGCCGGTGGTTCCCCTGGCCCCCGGAGCTCCCTCTCCGGAGCCTCCCTCGTGGTGGGAACACCAGCCGGGCGACGTGGTGACAGTGGTGGGGCTCCTATCTGTGAACGGCTTTCGCGAACCCGACGGTACCATCCAGGCCTGGGCCAACCTGACCATCGAAGGTCCCACGGAGGATGTTCCGAACTTCTTCCTGCCCCTGGCGGGCGAGGACCTGGAGGCCCTAGCCCCTTGGGATGGGCTACACGTGCGGGTGCAGGGACAAATCCTCACCGAGGAGGAGGCCACGGAGAAGTTGGGCGAGCCCATCCCCGGCTCCGCTGGTCAAGTCCTCTGGATCGAGGAGGCCGAGCCGGCGTGGCCGGAGGAGACGAAGGACGTCTACACCGGCCCGCTGCGCATCGAGGAGGTGGAGGGCCGAGAGGTGGCCCTGCTGGAGGACACGCTCACTGGCCAGACCTTTGCCCTGGCCGGCGGGGAAGGCGACTTGGACCTCTACCGCCGCTACGCAGGGCTGGAGGAGCCCATCGCCATCATCGGCATCCGGGTCCCTCAAGAGCAGGTAGGAGGCTACCCGGTCCTGCGGATGGCGCGGCTGGGCACCGGCGAGGGGGCGGTGGAGGACCTGCGGCGGCAGTTGACCGATCCATTCGGTCCACCCATACCGGCGCCGTCCGGCCCCACCGAGGTGGTCATCGAAGAAGTGAAGCTGGCCTACATAGTGCAGGGATTTCATCCGGATCCCTCCAAGGAAGGGGAACCGGTGGCCTTGCTCACCGAGCCCTTCTACCTCCTCATTGGCCGCTCCCCTGATGGACGGTATCGGGTGACGGTCCGGCTGCGGGCGACGGAGGAGGCCATTCCTTCGGAAACGCCATCGGTCTTCTTCCTGACGCCCACCACGGTCCCTGGGCCGTAGCGTGCGGTAGTAGGAGGGCCTTCCCAGCCGCCGGCGGCCGAGGAAAGCCACCCTACCTCATCAGTAACTGTTCACCCTCCCGCAGGTTAGGCGGGTTTCCGACGCGAAACCGTGCTTCCAATAGCCCATCGGGGCTGAAAGCGCCCTCGACCGGTGACCTGCGAGAGGGTGGGCTGGACAGCAGTCCGTTTTTAAAACGGACTGCTGTCAGGGGATTGAACGGAGAGGAGTGCTCCCGTAGAGGGCGAGCCAGCCGGTCCGAATCCCCTTGGTCAGAATCCCCTTGATGGAGTACCAGTCCCTTCCCCCGGTGATTACCCATATCTTTGGAGATAGGGAGACGAGCCGTCCACGAATGGGGCACGAATACACGAATTAAGGACCGCCTCATTCGTGCATTTGTGAGAAATTCGTGGACGGCCTGCTACGGACCACCCTCTCGCTCCCTTGCGGGTAATCACCGGCCTTCCCGACTTGACAAAATCGCCCTTTTCGGCTATAGTTCCGGCGCTTCGGGCTGTCCTCTGTCTACTTCCTCAAGAGCGAGTCGAGCTGTCGAATCCTTCTTTGCTGCACTACTTCCACCGGATAGGCCCTCCGGCTGGTCAGGTAGGTTGCGGAATTCCCCTGAGGAGAGAAAAGGCGCGCAAGGGTCTCTTCTGCCATCGCGTGCTGGAGGTGTCCGGTGGCTAGAGGGTAGCCCTGGCTAGACCGACAGGCTACACCCACCATAAGCTTGTCCGGGGGCGTGAGCTCACTCCTGCCGGACAGGTCCAATCTCAGGAGGTGCGCCTTTGGTCAGAGCGTTAACAAGCAAAAGGATGGGACTGGTGCTTCTGGTGCTGGCCTTGTGGGCAGCGGCCGGCTGTGCCCAAGTGGAGGTGGTGGAGCGCTCCTCTTCCTCGCAGGGTGCCAACGGCCTCTTAAACCAGTCGGTGGTGCTGCACAACCTGGCCGTCCAATCCATTGCTTTTGAGCCTCCCCTGGATGAGATCGGCCAGGCGGCCTTGCGCCATGGTGTGGACTTACAGGTCCGCATCATCAACACGGGCCTGACCCAGGAGCGCGATGTGCGGGTAGAGGTCCAGCTCAGCCTGGCCAGCGGCGAATCATTGGGGAGTCAGGAGGCACCCATCGAGCTCCTCAAGCCGGGCCAATCCCGGACGGTCCGCTTCCGGGTCAACGGGATCCTGCCCCAATACCCTCACTACGTCCTCACCGTCCGGGTTGCCCCCTCGCCAGGCGAGCAATTCACACAAGACAATGAAAAAGTCTACGACCTCTACGTGGAGACGAAGCCCTAGCGCCGCTGCACCAAACCGGTCTGGACGTTTCAGAAAAGACCGCCTCAGGCATTGCCTGAGGCGGCTATTGTCCTTCCTGCGTCCAGCGTCATCTCTTCCCAGAGTTTGGGGCCTTCGCGATGAAAGCCTCCTTTGGCACCTTCCCTCGTCCTCTACACGTTCTGGCAACCCCCTCTAACGGCGGGGCGAGCAGGTGGCACAGGCGGCCGATGGTGTGCAACCGCCACATCCGCCGCTGCCGGCGACCGCCCGTCCCTCGGCGTGGGCGGCAAAGAGGGAGATCATTCGATGAGTCTCCCGGGAGCCGCAGGACGGGCAGGGAAGCGGTGCATCGGCCTGAGACTTGGGGCGTAAGGTCTCGAAACGGGTCCGGCAATTCTCACAGAAGTACTCATAGATTGGCATCTTCCTCCCTCCTGAGAAACCACCCGGCAGGCCGGCAGGGCCAGCCTCCGCGCCAGCCGGTGGACTCAGTGTGCTCAGATCAATCCCATCTCTCTTCCAACCCTCTCGAAAACGTCCAGCACGAAGTCCAACTGTTCGTCGGTATGGGTCGCCATGTAGCTGGTGCGCAGGAGGGATTTGTTGGGGGGGACGCCCGGCGGGATGACGGCGTTGACGTAGACCCCTTCCTCGTAGAGGCGCTTCCAGGTCATCAGGGTGCGCATATCGTCGCCGATGATGATGGGGATGATGGGCGTCTGGCTTTCGCCCACGTTGTAACCCATCGCCCGGTAGGCCTGGCGCATCCGGTCGCCGATGGCGTTGACCCGCTCGATTCGCTCCGGCTCTTCCTGCATCACCTCCAGGGCGGCCAGCACGGCGGCCACATTGGAGGGAGGCATGCTGGCGCTGAAGATGAGGGAGCGGGCGTGGTGTTGGATGTAGTGGATCACCGCTTCATCCCCGGCGATGAAGCCGCCCAGCGAGGCGAAAGACTTGCTGAAGGTGCCCATGATCAGGTCCACATCCTCGGTGACACCAAAGTGAGCCGCCGTGCCGCGCCCACCTCCCAGCACCCCGATGGAGTGGGCATCGTCCACCATCAGCCGGGCATTGTACTTCTTGCCCAAGGCGATGATCTCCGGCAAGGGGGCCAGGTCCCCTCCCATGCTGTAGACCCCGTCCACGACGATCAGCTTGCCCGCCTCGTGGGGCAGGGAGGAGAGCACCCGTTCCAGATCCGCCATATCGTTGTGGCGGAAGCGCTTCATCGTCCCCATCGCCAGCCGACAGCCGTCAATGATGCTGGCATGGTCTTCCTTATCGGTGATCACGTACTCGCCCTTGCCCACCAGGGCGGAGATAGTGCCCAGGTTGACCTGGAAGCCGGTGCTGAAGACCAGGGCGGCCTCCTTGTTTACGTACTCGGCCAGGCGGCGCTCCAGCTCCCGATGCATCTCCAGCGTACCGTTGAGGAAGCGAGAGCCGGTGCAACTGGTCCCAAATTGCTCCACCGCTCGGATGGCCGCCTGACGGACCTTGGGGTGGGTGGTCAACCCCAGGTAGTTGTTGGAACCGATCATCACCAGGCGGTGATCTCCATCGTAGACCACCGTTCCCTCGCTCTCGGAGAAGGGGATGAAGTAGGGGTAGAGGCCGGCCGCTTGGGCCATTCGGGCCTCGGTGAACTGGTGGCATTTGTCGAACAGGTCCATCGGGAGCTCCCTCCTTACACTGGTCGCCGGTGGCAGATAACCCGACCGGTGCGCCCTGGGGACGCCCTGCTATCCGACCAGGGATTGTACTGAGGTTTTGGCGTTTGTCAAGGTGGGGAGCAACGGGGCAACGAGGTGGCGGGGCAGTGGGGCAGCGAGGCCGTGAGGCAGCGAGGCAGTGAACCGGTGGGGGAGGAGGAAATGAGGCAACGAGGGATGAGGAAAGAGGTAAGGCGGCTTTCCCTAGCTGCCCGAAACTTGGGGGGGATCGCCGGAGAGAACAACGAGGCGACGAGGGATGAGGCGATTAGGGG
>WFUY01000459.1 GCA_015484715.1 Thermoflexales bacterium
ACCCGGTGCTGATGCTGGACGGGCCGATCCCGGCGACCCGGGCGGTGTTGCAGCGGGCGGGGCTTCGCCCGGCCGACATAGACAGCTTCGAGGTGAACGAAGCCTTCGCCTCGGTGCCCCTGGCCTGGGCCCGGGAACTCCGGCCCCCGATGGAGCGGGTGAACCCCGACGGCGGGGCCATCGCCCTGGGCCATCCCCTGGGGGCGACGGGGGCGCGGCTGATGACGACGCTGGCCCACCGGCTGGTCCGCACCGGAGCCCGCTATGGCCTGCAGACGATGTGCATCGGCCACGGCATGGCCACGGCGACGATCCTGGAGCGGGCGTAGGGCATATCTGGAGACGTCGTTGTCGAAACCGCCTCGCTGTACTATAATCCTTAACAGACCTGGCGAGGAGAGGTGAGATGCGTTACGACATCCAGGCGATGCCCAAAGTGCTGGCCGTCTACCTGCGGCTCTCCGAGTACCCCATCCTGGCCCGGAGGATTCGGGAGCGGATGCGCCAGGAGCTCTTTGCCCGGGGCATCATCAGCCGTGAGCAGTTCGAGGCCGAGGTGCGGGCCAAGGCCATCCACACTCAGAAGGAAGAGGGGCTCTCGAACCCCCTGGTCCAGGAGTCGGCCGAGGAGTGGGAGGAGCGGGTCCGCATCATCCGCGACCACCTCACCGACTTCTACTTCGCCCTGAACCTCCCCTATACCCTCTTCGAGGAGATCGTCCGCTCCGTCCTCAGCCCTCGGAGGCCGGGGGAGGAGATCATCCTGACCTTCAACCCCGAGCTGGCCCCCTGGGACATCCTCTTCGCCCAGGCCGAGGAGTACGAGAAGCTGCCGCCGGAGAAGAAGGCCAAGATCCACCATCACCTCCAGGAGATCATCGTCGTCCTGACCCGGGGGATGATCAGCGACCAGTTGGACTTCATCGCCCTGGCCCGGACCCATTTCAACATCTTTGACCTGAAGCGGATCTACCAGAGCCGCATCGGGCGGGGCAAGATCGGGGGCAAGGCGGCGGGGATCATGCTGGCCTACAAGATCCTGCGGGAGGATGATCCCGAGGACCCTCTGCCCATCAGTCAGCACGTCGCCGTCCCAGAGTCCTACTTCCTGGGGGCCGACGTCTTCTACGACTTCCTGGCCTACAACGAGCTCTTTCCCTACTTCAATCAGAAGTACAGGACGCGGGAGGAGATCGAGGCCAGCTACCCCCGGATTTATCACAACTTCATTCAGGGCCACTTCCCCGAGGATGTGGTAGAGCGGCTGGAGGCGCTGCTAGAGCGGGTGGGGAACCGTCCGCTGATCGTGCGCTCCTCCAGTCTGCTGGAGGACAACTTTGGCTACTCCTTCGCCGGCAAGTACGACAGCTTCTTCTGCCCCAACCAGGGGACGCCGGAGGAGAACCTGCGGGCGCTGCTCAACGCCATCCGCCGCGTCTACGCCAGCACCCTGAAGCCGGATGCTCTCTTCTACCGCCGGCAGGTGGGGCTGGTGGACTACGACGAACGGATGGCCGTCCTGATCCAGCGGGTCGAGGGCTTCCAGTACGGGCGGTACTTCTTCCCGGCCGTGGCCGGCGTTGGGTTCAGCCGCAACCCCTTCCGCTGGAACCGGCGCATCCGACGGGAGGATGGCTTCCTGCGGCTGGTCTGGGGGCTGGGGACCCGGGCGGTGGACCGGGTGGCCAACGACTACCCCCGCATCGTCGCCCTCAGCCACCCTCAGCTTCGCCCGGAGATGACGGCGGCCAAGATCAAGAAGTACTCCCAGCACTTCGTGGACGTGATAGACCTGGAGGAGAACCGCTTCAAGACCCTGCCCGTCGCCGAGGTGATCTCCAGCGACTACCCGGGCATCGAGTTGCTGGCCTCGGTGGACGAGGGGGACTACCTGCGGCCCCTCCACTTCCGGGAGCCGAACCTGCCGCCCCGGTCGCTGGTGCTCACTTTCGACCGCCTGCTTCGGGAGAAGAGCTTTACCACCCTGATGCGGGCGATCCTGAAGAAGCTGGAGCGGGCCTACGGCCGGCCGGTGGACATCGAGTTCGCCCTGGAGATTGTGCCGGATTACCCGCACCCTCGGTTCGTCGTTCACCTGCTCCAGTGCCGGCCCCTGAGCAGTTGGGAGCCCCAGCGGGTCTACCAGCTCCCTCAGCACGTCTCGGAGCGGGATATCGTCTTCGTCGCCACCCGCCTGGTGCCTGAGGGGGTCGTCTCCCGGGTCGAGTACGTGGTCTACGTGGATCCCCACAAGTACGATGCCATCCCGGACCACGCGACCAAGTACGCCATCGGTCGGGTCATCGGACGCTTGAACAAGAAGCTGGAGGGCCACCCCTACATCTTGATCGGACCGGGCCGGTGGGGGAGTTCCAACATTGACCTGGGGGTGAAAGTGACGTATGCGGACATCTACAACGCTTCGATGCTGGTCGAGGTCGCCTTCGCCGGCGCCGAGGGGACGCCCGAGGTCTCCTACGGCACCCACTTCTTCCAAGACCTGATCGAGGCCAACATCTATCCACTGCCCCTCTACCCCGACGAGGATGGCGCGGTCTTCAACCGGACCTTCTTCGAGACCTCGCCCAACGTGCTGACGCGGTTCCTGCCGGAGGATGCCCGGTACGCCGACTACGTCCGGGTCATTGACGTCCGGGAGGTGGCGGGCGGTCGGCTGTTGGAGGTGGTGATGAGCGCCGATGAGGAGCGGGCAGTGGCCTACCTACGCCGCTATCCTGATGATGGACGCGATGGGAGGTGATCTCGGAGATGTCAGCTGCAGACGTGGGAGCCGAAAAGGGTCTGACGGTCTACGGCACCACCTGGTGCCCCGGCGTGCGGCGTGTCCGGCGTTTCCTGGACCGCCGTCAGATCCCGTACCGGTGGGTGGACATTGACGAAGACGCCGAGGGGCGGGCCTTCGTCGAACAAGTCAACAACGGGATGCGCAGCGTGCCCACCATCGTCTTTGAGGATCGTTCGATCCTGGTGGAGCCCAGCATCGCCGAGTTGGCGGCGAAGCTGGGGGTGGAATAGCCTTTGAAAGCGGTTGGGGGCTTGTCCACGCTCAAGCAAGACCCAGGTTCCCAAGGTCTCCGTGAGGCGATCTTCACCTTGAGATGCTCTCGAAAATGAGCATGTAGCCTCTCAGGGCCGCCTTTCTAGACCTCGGGAATCTCCAGGGTTAAAGTGTTGACAAGCCCTGATAAGCTCTGTAGGCCCTTGACAGAGTCGAGAGATGTAGGTATAATATAGCTACGCTAGCGGGTGTAGTTCAGTGGTAGAACGTCAGCTTCCCAAGCTGAATGTCAGGGGTTCGAGTCCCCTCACCCGCTCTTTTTCTTCGACCGCATCTCTGGATAACTGCTCCTGACAACCCAGCGCTTTAGCTGGGTTATCGTTTGCCTGGTTGAGTCATTTGTCGTTGCCGAAGAAGGGAGAAAGCCAAAATGTTTCGAGAGCGCATCCGTGAAAGGTATGAGAAGCTGACGCCCAGCTTCCGCCGCATTGCGGATTACCTGCTGGACAATTACCAGGAAGCGGCTTTCCTGACCGGCAGCCAGTTGGCCAAGAAGCTTCGCGTGGACCCTGCAACGGTGGTGCGCTTTGCCCAGCGGCTGGGCTACGACGGCTATCCGGATCTGGCGCGGGATGTGCGGGCGTTGGTCCAGGAGGAACTGCAGGTCCAGGAGCCTGTGCTGGAAGCACGGCCCGAGACACCGGCAGAGCTGTTGCGGGCCATCCTGCTGAACGAGGCTCAGAACCTGGAGCGCCTGGGCCGTTCCCTCACCGATTCCGTGGTCGAGGAGATCGTCCAGGCGATCCTGAAGGCCAAGCGCATCCTGGTCGTGGGTCAAGGTCCCCTCGCGGGAGAGGCAGCGGCGGTAGCCCATCGGTTGAACATCCTGGGGCTCTCGGCCAAGGCCCTGAATATGGACCTGGTCAACGTCTCGATGGCGCTGCAGGAAGTCGGTGAGAGCGATCTCGTCCTGGGGATCGAGATCAGCGAGTACGCTTTCGGCAGTGTGGATGCCACGAACCTGCTGCGCACGGCGGCCCAACAGGGGGCCAAGACCGTCTCCATCACCGGGCGGGCCTCTGCCCCTCTGGCCCGAGCTGCCGACATCACCGTGGCCGTGCCCACCGCCTCTATCGTCGGCGTTCCCTCTACCGGCAGCCTCACCGCCTTCCTGAACGCCCTGCTCCTGGTGATCGCCAAAGAGCGGCTGAGTGAGCAGAAGGCTCTGGCCAAGAGCTTCGAGCAGTTGGTCCACCGGCTGATGCAAGGACGCTACGAGTTGGAGCAGCGGGTCCTTCGAGAGGCCGAGCGAGAGGGTGGATCGTAGCCCTTTCGGCGGCATCGTTGGCATAACCCTCCCACAGGTTCTTGGAGTCTGTGGGAGGGTTTTTGTTAGCGGGAAGAAGCGTTGGGTTGACTGCCGTGGACTCCCGAAGTAAGGGGCTCGACCCAGGAGGTATTCGCGCCAAGGGCTTCTTGTCATTTGACGTTTCCCCAACCTCGATGCTATAATCCAGCCCGTGTATCTAGTCAGCCTACCCTCCCGCAGGTCACCGGTCGAGGGCGCTTTCGGCCCCGATGGGGTATTTGAAGCACGGTTTCGCGTCGGAAACGCGCCTAACCTGCGGGAGGGTGAACAGTTACCAGCCCGTTGTGAACGCCTGTCCGGAGGTGGACGATGGCGGTGAGGTCGGATGTCTGGACGCTGATGTGATGTATGGAGGGATGGATGCGCCCCGATGGTCGTGCTGCCGATGAGTTGCGCCCCGTCCGTTTCACCCTCGACTACGTGCGCTACCCCGAGGGGTCGGTGTTGGTGGAGATGGGTGAGACGAAGGTGCTGTGCAACGTCACTGTGGAGGAACGGGTTCCCTCTTGGCGGGCCGGCAGCGGCGCCGGCTGGCTGACGGCCGAGTACGCTCTCCTCCCCCGCAGCACCCACCAGCGCACGCCCCGGGAGGTGGGTGGGCTGCGGGGTCGCACTCAGGAGATCCGCCGCTTCATCGGGCGTAGTCTGCGGGCTGCTGTGGACCTGGAGCGGCTGGGGGAGCGGATGCTCATCGTGGACTGTGACGTCCTCCAGGCCGACGGCGGCACCCGGACGGCGGCGGTCACCGGCGGGTACGTCGCCGTCGCCCTGGCCCTACGCCGACTGGCCTGGGCAGGTGTGCTTCCGCCCGACCTGTTGCGCCCTCCGGTGGCTGCCGTCAGCGTCGGTGTGGTCAACGGACAGCCCTGTTTGGATCTCTGCTATGCTGAGGATGCCGTCGCCCAGGTGGATCTGAACGTGGTGATGGATGTAGAGGGGCGCTTCATCGAAGTGCAGGGGACGGCGGAGCGAAGCCCCTTCTCCCGCGAGGTGCTGGACCGGTTGCTCCATCTGGCCGCCCGGGGTGTCGAGGAACTGATCCGCCGCCAGCAGGAAGCCTTGAGCCAATGAGCCGTCTCGGAGCCCTCACCCGGGGACAGCGTCTGATCCTGATTCTGCTGAGCATAGGGCTCGTGGGGGTGTTGGCGGCGCTGGTGATCCTGGCGACCCAGGCGGGCCACTTCACCCTGATGCCGGTGGCGACGGTGGCGCAGCCGACCCTCCCGTCGCTCCCCTCACCCCTTCAGCCGCCCTCTCCTTCGCCCACCCTCCCGGCGACGCCGTCCCCCACGCCTGAGACGGCGGGCGAACTGGCAGTGGCCCGTCGCGCCGAAGCGGTGCGGGAGGCGAGCGCCCGGCTGCGGGAGTTGCCCTTCCGTCAGCGCGTTCCCCTTACCTTCCTGAGCCAGGAAGCGATGGCGGAGGACCTGGCCGATTGGCTGGCAGCCCAGGCGCTCTGGCAGGAGGCCTGGCAGTTCTACGTCGTCCTGGGATTGCTCCCTCCCCAAGAGAAGGCGGAAGTTTCCGTCTTGGGGGAGCGAGCGGCCCGCTGGATCGTCGCCTTCTACCGACCTGGGGAAGGCCAGCTCTACCTACGCCGTTTTCAAGGACCGCCCGGCGAGGAGAAGGAAGCCCTGGTCGCCCACGCCTACACCCACGCCCTGCAGGATCAGCACTTCGACCTGGCGGCCTACCTGGCCGAGGCAGACAGTGCCGACGCGGCTCGGGCCCGGCTCGCCCTGCCCGAGGGGGAGGCGACCTGGGTGATGGCCCGCTACCTAAACGCCCAGGCCGGCCTGACCTTCACCGAGCGGGTGGTGGACGAGCTGATCGGTCCCCTGGTGGCCAGCGAGAACCCTGCCTTCAGCGGTCAGGAAGCCCAGGCGTTGGCTCCTATCCTCCGCTTCCCTTACGCCAACGGCGCCCGCTTCGTGGCCCGGCTGCTGGAAGAGGGGTGGTGGCCGGCCCTCAACGATGCCTATCGTCGCCCCCCCCGTTCCACTGAAGAGGTCCTGCACCCGGAGAAGTACCTGACCGGCGACGACCCACCCCGTTCCGTCTCCCTGCCCGACCTCCGGCCGGTCTTGGGAGAGGGG
>WFUY01000460.1 GCA_015484715.1 Thermoflexales bacterium
AGGCCTACCTGTACGAGACGCCCGAGGCCGGCTGGCACGACCTGATGGTCCGGCTGGAGGGGCCGGCCGTCCGGGAGTTGGACCGCCTCTTCGCCCAACGCTGGCAGATCTCCGGCGGCGACCTCCCTGACGTGGACGACCCCGCCCCGTCACCGTCCTCCACACCCGATGGCCCCAGCGCCGTCCAGGTCCTGGCCCAATCCCCCTTGCGCGGGGAGATCCTCACCGCCTACCTGACCGCCATTCGGGAGGCCCAGGAGTCCATCTGGGTGGAGAACCCCTACGTGAACTACGACCCGCTGCTGGAGGCGCTGATGGAGGCAGCCCGCCGGGGGGTCCAGGTGACGATGATCGTCCCCGGCCGGCACAACGACGAGCCGCTGCTCCACTGGATGCTCCAGCGGCGCTACGCCGCGCTGCTGGCCGCCGGCGTGGCCCTCTACGAGTACCCGGACCGGATGAGCCACGGCAAGGTGATGCTGGTGGACGACCGCTGGGTGACCGTGGGCTCCTTCAACCTGAACCACCGCAGCGTCAGCCACGACCTGGAGGCCAACATCGCCATCGAGGACCCCGATTTCGCCCGGCGGGTGCGGCAGACCCTCTTTGAGCCCGACCGAGCCCGCAGCCGACGGATCACCGCGCCGCCTCCCTTCGCCTGGTGGGCGCTGATCCTGGAGTTGCTGGTGCCTTTCACATAGGAGCCGGCCCTGCCGTCAACCGACAGGGCCGGCCTGTAGAATCTCCAGGGTCAAAGCGTTGATAAGCCCTGGGGCCTCACTTCAGGATGTAGTAGGTTCCCCGCTTGGCCCCTACCTTGAGCAGGATGCCCCGCTTCACCAGGTCCGCCAGGTCCAGGCGCAGCGTCTCCGCTGAGACCTCGGGGCAGAGCTGGCGGTACTCCCGGTTGGTGATCCGCCCGTGCTCCTGAATGTAGGCCAGCGCCTTGGCCTGACGTTCGTTCATACTGCGGGCCCAGGCGGGCACCGGGGCCCGCACCACGAGGTTGGAGAGGGTGACGGTGAAGGAGTAGGGCGTCGCTCGGAAGCGAGGCGGTGGGTGACCGGCCTGGGTCATCTCCTCGATCATCCGGTCCACGCCCAGCCCCAGCTCCTCGATGTAGCCCCAGTAGTAGAGGCCGCCGACGATGCGGGGGTTGCGGGAGAAGTGCTCTTCGACGATGTTGTCCAGGGTGATGTAGCCGGGAAGGCCGCCGGGGCTGATCACCTCCAGCCGGTCGGCAAACTTGCGGACCTCGATCCGCCGCCCCCGCAGCCGGTAGTCCCGGTGGCAGACGGCGTTGACCAGCGCCTCGCGGACGGCGAAGGGCGGGTACTCCAGCCGCTCCTCCCGCTCCAGCCCCTTGACCACCGCGCCGATGTGCATCTCCTCCAGCAGCACCTCCCAGGTGCGCTCGATGATGCGGGCCAGGGGGCCGCTGATCTCCTCGCGCCGGCCGTAGCCGGCCAGCCCATCCTCGCCCCGGGGTTCCGTCCCCACGAAGCGGACGAAGACGAGGCCGCTCTGGGGCAGGAAGGCTTGGGGGTTGCGCCCGAAGAGGAGCAGGCCGGCCACGGTGGGATGGCCTGCCTCATCGGTGGCCCCGATCTCCACCAGCAGGTCGTCCACCGGCAGGTGGGCCGGCTGTCCGCGTTCGGCCCGCTTCTCCAGGTACTCGGCGATGAGCGCCTCGTCCAGGTCCTCCCGACCGGCCCCCGCCACGACCTCGGCCTCAAAATCGCCGCTGCTCTTGGTGGCAGCCAGGTGACGGATCTCCGGGCCGGTGAGGGGGCGGTTCTCCGCCCCGGCTCGGACCAGCACCCGTCCGTCGTCTAGGCTGTGGAGCTCCGGGCTGCGGGGGACGTGGATGGCGATGACGACGCCGTCGGCGACCTCGGCCCGCTCCCAGGAGACCTGGACCGGCGGGGTGCAGCGGGCCTCGGCCGCTTGTAACGCCCCCTCCAGCTCTTCGGGGTAGACCTGGCCGGTGGGCCGGCCCTCCCGATCCACCCCCACCAAGATCGTCCCGCCGTCGGTGTTGGCGAAGGCGACCAGCATCTCCGCCAGCCGGTCGCCGTCCGGTTCAGGGAGGTAATCCAGCAGAGGCCCCGGTCCTCGCCTCAGATCAACCGACACACTTCCCATCTCTCCCATCTTTCTATCGCGATGATCACCTGACGGGGAGCCGTTCCCTCTCCCCCGTCGGAGCGTAAGAGCGAATCCTTGGACCGTTTACGGAGCAGTCGGCTCCCATCCGCTCAATCCGCGCTCAAATCGGCTGATAGCCCTCCGTTCCAAGCCGGATTGCCGTCAACGGATCAAGAGCGGATTGAACGGCGAGAGAAAGCTCCCCTAGGAGACGATCTAACCGCTCAGAATCACTTTGATGAGGTGCCGGCACCTGGGCGACCGGATGCTCTGGGGGGAGAGGACACCAGGCCGGCGTACCGCAGGAGGGCGTCAGCCATCTGCTGCCCCCGCAAGGCCAGCAAAGAGCGGGCCGGATCCAAGGGCCAGAGACGACGCCAGGCCAAGACTTCCCGCTGCATCGCAGCCAGTTCCGGGAGCAGTTCGGGGGGCGCGTGAGGAGCGCTCCACTCGATGAAAAGCGCCGCTTCCCGGAGCAGATGGATCACCAGGGTGTCGTAGGCCGGCGATGTCGCTCGTGAGGCCATACGGCTCAGTGTCGAAGCCAAGTTCCCCAACTGCTGAGGCCACGGCATCTGCTCAAAACGCTCCTTCAGGGCCAGATGACGCCGGGTCATTCTTGCACCTCCAACAACCGCCGTATCACCGCTTCGATCTGATCTCGCCGTGCAGGATCTTGGACTTCCAAGCTGTAGTTCTGCTGGCGAGGGCGCAAATTGATCAAGGACTCGAAAGCAACCTCCCGAGTAGCCGGGAACCAATCAGCACCCCAGATATCTTCCTGTCGGCTACCGTCCTCTAGCAAAGCCTGCTCGCAATCGAAATGTAACTCCCCGCCACCTGCCAGGATCTCACGCTTCACATCAACGGCCAGTTTGATGACGGCACCATCAAAGGTCTCGGCCATCTGAGCGATCTGCTGAGGCGTTGCCGGCTTACGGATGATCAGGAGCACTACTTTCCTCCTCTCCCGATTCTGGTGACAGAAGCGACCCGATCTCCTTCTTGCAGGCGGATGAGCTGCCCGCCTCGGGTGGCCCGGCCCATCCGCGGAATGGAAGCAACCTTCGTGCGCAGGGCGATCCCCTGCTGGGTGATGACCAACACCTCGTCCTCGGGCCGGACGACCAAAGCGGCCACAATGGGGCCGGTCCGCTGCTGGTTGGCGGCGTAGGTGCGCACCCCCTTCCCGTAGCGCCCGCGCGTGGGGTAGGCCCCCAACGGCGTCCGCTTCCCGAAGCCCCCGGCGGTGACGACCAACAGCTCGGCCTCCGGCGACTCGACCACGGCCGCACCGACCACCTCATCTCCCGGCTCCAGCCGGATGGCGTTGACGCCGGCCGCCGTCCGCCCCATCGGACGCACCTCCGTCTCCGGGAAGCGCAGCGCCTGCCCTCGCGCCGTTACCACCACGATCTCCTGATCCCCGCCCGTCAGCCCGGCCCAGATCAGGTGATCCCCCTCGGCCAGGCTGATGGCGATGAGGCCGCTGGGCCGAACGGTGGCGAACTCGGCCAGGGCGACCCGCTTGATCATCCCCTGGCGGGTGACCATCGTCAGGTAGCGCTGCCCGTCCTCCGAGGGCCGCCAACCGTTGCCCGGCACCGCCACCACCGCCGTCACCTGCTCCCCCGGCTCCAGCGCGATCACGTTGACCAGGGGGATGCCCCGCGCCTGCCGGCCCACGTCGGGCAGTTGGTAGACCCGCTCCTGGTAGACCTTTCCCCGGTCGGTGAAGAAGAGCAGGCTGTCCAGCGAGTTGGCCGTCAGCAGGTGGGCGACGGCGTCTTCCTCCCGCGTCGCCATCCCCGTCACCCCCCGGCCACCGCGCCCCTGAGCCCGGTAGGTGCGGGCCGAGACCCGCTTGACGTAGCCCCGGCTGGTGATGGAGACGACGACCTCCTCCTCCGGCACCAAGTCCTCCTCGGAAAAGGCCTCCGTCGCGTCCACCGCGATGTGGGTCCGACGGGGATCGCCGTAGGTCTCCTTCAGCCGCTCCATCTCCTCCCGGATCAGGTGGAGGACCTTGCGGGGGTTGGCCAGCAGGTCTTCCAGGTAGGCGATGCGGCGGATGGTCTCCTCGTACTCTTCCTCGAGTTTGCGCCGCTCCAGCGCGGCCAGCCGGCGCAGCGGCAGGTCCAGGATCGCCTGGGCCTGCACCTCCGTCAGGTCGAAGCGGGCCATCAGCCGCTCCCGGGCCGTCTCGGCGTCGGGCGACTCCCGGATGAGGGCGATGACCTCATCCAGGAAGTCAAGGGCGAGGCGCAACCATTCCAGGATGTGGGCCCGCCGCTGGGCCTTCTCCAGCTCGAAGCGGCTGCGACGGGTGATCACCTCCCGGCGGTGCTCGATGAAGACCAGCAGCGCCCGCTTGAGGGAGAGCAGGCGGGGCTCGCCGTCCACCAGGGCCAGGAGCTGAACGCCAAAGGTGGTCTGCAAGGGGGTGTACTTGAAGAGCCGGTTGAGGGCCTTGCGGGGTTGCGTGCCCCGCTTCAGCTCGATGATCAGGCTGATGCCCCGCCGGTCCGACTCATCCCGCAGGTCGCTGATCTCGTCCAGCCGACCGCTGCGCACCAGGGCCGCGATCCGCTCGATGAGGGAGGACTTGTTGACCTGGTAGGGGATCTCGGTGACGACGATGCGGTGGCGGTTTCCCCGCATCTCCTCGACGTGGGCCACCGCCCGCACGACCACCCGCCCTCGGCCCGTGGCGTAGGCGTTGATGATCCCCTCCCGACCAACGATGATGCCGCCGGTGGGGAAGTCGGGGCCTTGGATGAACTGCATCAACTCCTCA
>WFUY01000461.1 GCA_015484715.1 Thermoflexales bacterium
GCTCTGGGGGGGACCCGTCGGGAGGTGACGGTCCTCTTCGTGGACCTGCATGGGTTCACGGCCTTGGCGGAGAGGACTCCCCCCGAGAAGGTGCTGGAACTGCTCAACGCCCATTTGGGGACGGCAGCGGAGGCGGTGCTCGTCTACCGGGGGACGTTGGACAAGTTTATGGGCGACGCGATGTTGACCATCTTCAACGCGCCCCATCCCCAACCCGACCACGCCCGACGGGCGGTCCGGGCGGCCTGGCTGATCCGTACCCGCCTGCAGCAGCTGCACAAGGCTCTGCCACCCGAGCACCGGCTTGTCTGCGGCATCGGCATCCACACGGGGGAGGCGGTCGTGGGCAACATCGGTGCACCCTGGCTGATGAACTACACCGCTGTAGGCGACACCGTGAACATCGCCAAGCGGCTGGAGGAGATCGCCGGAGACGGGGAGATCGTCCTCAGTCGGGAAACCTACGTGCAAGTCGAGGAGCTCGTCGAGGTGCGCCCTCTGGGGCTCCGCCGGGTGCGCCATCGGAAGGAGTTGGTCGAGGCCTTCGTGATGCTCGGCTGGAAATAGGTCTGCGAATTGCAATCTGCAATCCGGTCGTGAGGTGTTGATGGCCAAAGAGCAGGATCTGGTTGTCCGGCGGCGCGGGTGGGTGACGGCCGATTTCTTCACCCATGACTATCGAATCTCGGGTCAGGTGGATGTGCGCCATCGCCCCCTGGCAGACCAACTCAACGACCGCACGACTTCCTACCTGGATGTCGAGGGGGTCTACATCTCTCCCATAGACCGGCCGGGAGAGATCACGGCCAGCTATCCGATCTCCTCGCTGCTTAAGGACAACATCACGATGGTGGTGTTGGCCCGCCAGGAGGACGGCCTCTCCAAGAAGCAGACCTATGGCAGCTACTTCGGCACCTACCTGCGGGAGGTCTTCCTGACGATCCCCGGCTTCGAAGTGCGAGGACTGCTCCAGATGAGTGGTAAGCTGGACCTGAGGGCAGTCCTGGCCATTGGCACAGACCGTTTCATCCCCATTCTGGATGGCACGATCTTCGCCACCCTGAACCCCAAGATTCAGTTCACAGGGGGGATCATTTTGGTTAACAAGGATGTCATCGGGGCGATCTGCATTCCAGAAGAAGGATAGGGGGACCTATGGCCAGAATCCTGGTGATTGATGACAGCGCAGACCTGTTGGATATGATGCGGTTGATTCTGGCCAAGCGCGGTGGCCACCAGGTGGTCCTGTCGGCGGATCCCGCCGATGGGCTGAGCAAAGCGCTTGCCGATCCTCCCGATCTGGCGATCATTGACGTGATGATGCCGGGCATCACGGGGTACGACATCGTGCGCCGTCTTCGGGAGCAACCCCAAACCGCCGAGATGCCGATCCTGATCCTCACGGCCCGAGGGCAGCCCATTGACCGGGAGACGGCCCTACAGGTAGGGGCCGACGAGCACATGGCCAAGCCGGTGATGCCGGCAGACCTGTTGGCCAAGGTGGATGAGCTCCTGGCGCGTAGGAGAGGAGCTCCTGAGGAACGGGCGGGGCGTATCCTCACTCTCCTCAGCCTGCGGGGAGGCGTGGGAGTCTCGACGCTGGTCGCCAACCTGGCCGTCGTCCTGGCGGGCGGCACGCCGGACGTCGTCGCCCTGTTCGACATGAACCCGGCCTCGGGGCAACTGGCTCTCCACTTACGGGTCAAGGCCGAGCGCACCTGGGCCAGCCTGCGGGATGCCTCTCCCGATCCCGCCCTTTTGGAGCAGATCACCATCCGCCACGCTTCGGGGATCCACATAGTGGCTGCGCCCTTCTCCCCCCTCTACGCCGACCGGCTGACCGGCCCTACGGTCGAAGCGGTCCTGGCCTTCCTGCGAGGCCGGTTCGAGGCGGTCCTGGTGGACGCCCCACCTTTGCTAAGCAGCGGGGCTATGGCCGCCCTCAACGCCTCCGACCTGGTCTTCCTGGTGCTATCCCCCGAAGTCGGGGCCATTCAGGCCGCCTTGGCCGCCCTTCACGCTCTACAGGGGATGCGGAGCCGGCTCTTCTTGGTGCTGAATCAAGTCCAGGAACAGCCCCCGCTGCCTATGTCCGCCGTCGAGCGTGCGCTCAAGCGACCACCCGACGCTGTGTTGCCCTTTGAGCCGGCCCATCGGACCGCCCTGGCGCGAGGGGTCCCCCTGGCCTTGGAGCAGCCACAAGCGCCCTACGTCCAGGCCCTCCACAGGATGGCGGTGGCGGCCGTCGAGCGGCTGGCGGCCAGCACGGAATAGACATTGCATCGCTGAGGGGAGAGATGACCGTGTCTATCTGGCAAGATCGGGGGGAGCGGGCCATAGACGCCTGTGACGTCGTTGTCGTGGGGGCCGGCATTGTGGGCGTCGCCACGGCAGCCCGGCTGGCCCAAGAGGGGCTTCACGTTGCCATCTTGGAGGCGCGGACGGTCGCCAGCGGGGCCACCGGACGCAATGCCGGGATGGTGCTCACCGGCCTGGCCGAGCACTATAGCCGCGCCGTCGAAGCCTACGGACGGGAACGGGCCAGGGAGGCATGGGCGCTGACGGCGGAGAACCGAGAGCGGCTGATCGAGACGGCCCAACGACTGGGTGTGCCCGCCAAACGCACCGGTAGCCTCCTCCTCGCCGTCCGCCGGCCGGAGGTGGAGACGCTCCAGGCCACAGCCGCCCTGCTTCAGGAGGATGGTTTCAAGGCCGTCTTCGAGCCCACCGATCCCCTGGGCCGGGGCTTCCTGGCCGGCCTCCACCAGCCCGACGATGCCGTCGTGGATCCGGTGGCCCTGACCGAGCGGCTGCTGGAGGAGAGCGGCGTCCCCTGCCACACCAACACCGAGGTCTACCGATTGGAGAAGGAAGGCGCGGACGTGCGGGTGTGGGCTCGACGGCGGA
>WFUY01000462.1 GCA_015484715.1 Thermoflexales bacterium
CCCCAGGCCGGCGCGTCGGCCCCCGACTTCTCCCTGCAGGCCCTGGATGGGTCCGTCCACCGGCTGAGCGCTCTGCGAGGGCGACCGGTCATCCTCTACTTCTGGGCCACCTGGTGTCCCGCCTGCCAAGGGGACCTCTCTCTCCTCCAGGAGACCTACCGCCGTTACGCCCCTCAGGGGCTCATCGTCCTGGCCGTGGACCTGCGCGAGAAGGCCGAGACGGTACAGCCTATCGTCCAGAGGCTGGATCTGACCTTCCCCATCCTGCTCGACCCCACCGCGACGGTGGGGGAGAAGCGCTACCAGGTGCGGGCGCTGCCCACCACCCTCTTCCTCCGCCCCAACGGGCTCATCACTGCCCGCCACGTGGGGCCGCTCTCCGAACGCTTTCTGGAGAGCCTCCTCGCCGAGTTGATGACAACCGGCGGAGAGGAGTGATCCCCGGAATAACGAAAGTATCTATTCCGCCTACCCTCCCGCAGGTCACCGGTCGAGGGCGCTTTCAGCCCCGATGGGCTATTGGAAGTACGGTTTCGCGGCGGAAACGCGCCTAACCTGCGGGAGGGTGCGCAGTCGTCGGGGGTACTGAGATGCCCGCTGAGGGCTTCAAAGGCGCACAGGACTACCCTTGTCCTTACGTCACGGTAGACGTCGTCATCTTCACCCTCCTGGACGACGATCTGAAAGTGCTGCTCATCCGGCGCAAGAACCCGCCCTTTGCCGGGAAATGGGCCATCCCTGGCGGCTTCATCGAGATGGACGAGTCCCTGGAAGAAGCCGCCCTGCGCGAACTGGAGGAGGAGACCGGCGTCCGCGACGTCTACCTGGAACAGCTCTACACCTTTGGCGATCCCGACCGGGACCCTCGGGGGCGGGTGATCACCGTGGCCTATTTCGCCCTGGTGCCGGCCAACACCATCACCCCCAGGGCCGGCTCCGACGCCAGCGAGGCCCGCTGGTGGTCTATGTACGATCTGCCCGACCTGGCCTTCGACCACGAGCAGATCCTCAAGTACGCCCTCACCCGGTTGCGCTACAAGCTGGAGTACACCGCCGTCGGCTTTGAGCTGCTGCCGGAGCACTTCACCATCCCCGAACTCCAGAGGGCCTATGAGATCATCCTGGGGGAGAAGCTGGACAAGCGCAACTTCCGGCGCAAGATCCTCTCCGCCCAGGTCATCGAGCCGACGGGTGAGTACCGCACGGGTGAAGGACGGCCGGCCCGCCTCTACCGCTTCCGCGATGACGCCGTTGCCGAGGTCAAAGCCCGTCGCCTCTTCCCCTGAACGTCCCCGCAAGCCCCTCTGCACGCAGGAGGCCATCCGTGAACGTCGTCGAGTTGAGCCACGTCAGCAAGTCCTTCGGAGACCTGCGAGCGGTGGATGACGTCTCCTTCTCCGTTGCGCCCGGGGAGATCTTCGGCCTTCTGGGACCCAACGGAGCCGGCAAGACGACCACCCTCCGTATGATCCTGGACATCTTCAAGCCCGACAGCGGCCAGATCGCCGTCTTCGGCGGCCCCATCACCGAAGCCAAGAAGGAGCGCATCGGCTATCTGCCCGAAGAGCGCGGGCTGTACAAGGAGGTCCGCCTGGAGACCGTCCTGGTCTACCTAGCCACCCTCAAAGGGATGGACCCGGCAGCAGCCCGCCGCCGGACCATGGACTTCCTAGAGCGGCTGGACCTGCTCGAGCACCGCCACAAGAAGGTGGGAGAGCTGAGCCGGGGAATGCAGCAGAAGGCGCAGATCATCGCCACCCTCGTCCACGATCCCGACCTGATCATCGTGGACGAGCCCTTTGCCGGTCTGGACCCGGTCAACACCCGGCTCGTCAAGGCCATCCTCCAGGAGCTGCGGGACCAGGGCAAGACGGTGATGATGTCCACCCACCAGATGCACCAGGTGGAGGCCCTCTGCGATCGGATCATCCTCATCAACAGGGGGCAGGTGGTGCTGGATGGGCGGGTGGACGAGGTGAAGCGCCGCTTCGCCGGCAACGCCGTGATCGTCGCCGGTCGAGGTGACTTCGCCTCGCTGCCCGGCGTCTTGCGGGCCGAGCGGCAGAATAGCGTCTGGACCCTGACCCTCGCCCCCGGGACCACCCCCCAGGCGGTGATGCGCCTGCTGGCCGAGCGGGACGACCTGCTGGTCGAGCGCTTCGAGGTGGCGCTGCCCTCCTTGGATGACATCTTCGTCACCGTGGTCGCCGGCGAGCAGGGGACAGGGGGCTGAGATGGGGAAGCTCTGGCAAGTCGCCCGCTACGAGTACCAACGCCACGTCCGACGCCGGGGGTTCCTCTTCACCACCTTTGGGATGCCGCTGCTCATCATCGCCATCGGGGTCATCAGCACGCTGGTGGCCGAGCGGGGAAGCAACAAGCCCCTGGGATATGTGGATCGGGCTGGTGTTCTGAGAGCCCCTCTCCTCCCGCCTCAAGAGGACGAGGACGCTGTCCCCCTCATCCCCTTCGACGACGAAGCCGCCGCCCGAAGCGCCCTGGAGACCGGCCAGATCCAGGGGTACTACCTGCTGCCGGAAGACTACCTGAAGGAGGGACGCGGAACGCTCTACTACTGGAACGATCCCCCCGATGAGGATACGCAGGACTACTTTGAGAGGGTATTGCGCCTCAACCTAATGCGAGGCCTCCCCCCCGACGTGGCGCAGCGCCTGGCCGAGGGACCGGAGATGATCATCCGCTCCCCCGACGGGCAGCGGGAGGCCAGCAAGGAAGGCTTCCTCAA
>WFUY01000463.1 GCA_015484715.1 Thermoflexales bacterium
ATCCCGCCCCGCCTCACCTACGTCCCTCTGCGCACGGAGGTGGGGGTCATCGGCCTGATCGTCCTGGACGACGTGCCGACCAACGAGGCGACCCGGCATCTCCTCCTGAGCCTGGCCGACATCGCCGCCGCTGCCATCCGGAAGGCCCGTCTTTACGGGGAGACAGAACGGCGGGTGGCCGAGTTGACCGCCCTGCAGGAAGTCAGCCTCCAGGTCACTTCCTCCTTGGACCTCTGGACGGTGCTGGAGACGATCACCCAATCGGCCCTGAGGCTGACCCAAGCTCAGACCGTCCAGATCTACCTCTACGACCCCCAGCGGGAGCGGCTGATCTTCGGGACGGCGATGTGGGCCGACGGTTCCCGTCGGCCCTTGGTGGGCCATCCCTCCCACGATGGCTTCATCGCCCAGGTGGCCCACACAGGCCATCCCGACTTCGTAGAAGAGGTGGCCAGGTATCCCCATCAGGACCGCCTGGAGATCGGCGAGCATCCCTTGCAGGCCCTGGCCGGCTTCCCCCTAAAGCGGGCCGACCAGGTGCTGGGCGTCCTCGCCATCGCCTATGGAGAGACCCACCGTTTCTCCGACGACGAGGTGCGGATGCTGAACCTGCTGGCCGACCAGGCCGCCATCGCGGTGGACCACGCCCGCCTCTTCGCCTTGGAGAGCCGCCGCTCCGCCCACATGGCCCTCATCAACCAGGTCGCCCGCCAGGCGACGGCCACCTTGGACCTGGGCCGGCTTCTCCAACGGGCAGCTCAGGCGATCCGCACCAACTTTGGCCGCTTCCACGTCGCCCTCTTCCTGATGGACGAGGAGCGGGATCACGTCGTGCTGCGGGCGGTGGCCGGAGGCCACGCCGACCTGATCCAGCCGGGATACGAACTGCCGCTGGGCGAGGGCATCGTCGGTTGGGTCGCCCAGCAGGGAGAGACCCTGGTCATCAACGACGTGGAGCAGGACCCCCGCTACCAGCCCTTCTCCCCAGAGCAGAAAGCGGTCTGCTCGGAGATGGCCGTGCCCCTCAAGCTGGCCGGCCAGGTGATCGGCGTGCTGGATGTCCAGGACCTGGAGCCCGGGGCCTTCGATAAGGACCACGTGCGGGCCCTAGAGACGCTGGCCGATCAACTGGCCGTTGCCATAGACAATGCCCGCCTCTACGAAGAGGTGCGTCGCCGCCTGACCGAACTGAGTGCCCTGCAGGAGGTCACCCTGCAGATCACCGCCTCGCTAGACGTGCACACCGTCCTAGACACCATCGTCCGCCACGGTCTGAGCATCACCAAGGCGGACAACGTCCACATCTACCTATATGATGAGACCCAAGGTCGGTTCACCATCGGCACCGCCCTCTGGCAAGATGGACGGCGCACGCCGGCGGTGAAGGCGCCCCGCCCCCACGGGCTGACGAGCACCGTGCAGCGGACCGGCCGCCCCCTCATCATCAACGACGCCCCCAGCCCCCCCCTCTTCCAAGACGGGAAGGCGATCCAGTGGGAACTCCACGCCATCGCCGGGTTCCCCCTGCGCCACGGTCACCAGGTCCTGGGGGTCTTCACGGCCGCCTACCGTCGGCCCCACCGCTTCAGCGAGCACGAGATCCGCCTCTTCACCCTCTTGGCCGACCAGGCGGCCATCGCCATCGCCAACGCTCGCCTCTTCCAGGAGACCCAGCGCCGCCTGGAGGAGGTCACCCTGCTCCACCGGGTCGCTCTGGCCGCTACCTCTGCGCCCGACTTCAACACCCTGGTCTCTCAGGTCGTGGAGGCCCTGCGGCGTACCCTGGATGCCGACTACATTGACTTGCTGCTCCTGGATTCTGAGCAAGAGATGCTCGTCTTCCACCCCTCGCTGAAGGGGGAAACCACCCGGGGGGAGACCCATCAGATCGCCCGGATCCCTCTAGGGCAAGGCATCACCGGAACGGTCGCTCAGACCGGCGAACCGCTCCGGGTGAACGACGTTCGCCACGACCCCCGCTACCTGGAACTCTACGAAGATGTCCGGTCTGAACTATGCGTTCCCCTCCAGGTGGGCGACCAGGTGATCGGCGTTATCAACCTGGAGAGCACCCGCCCCAACGCTTTCTCCCTCGATGACGAGCGGTTGATGGTCACGGTGGCCCGTCAGTTGGCGGTTATGATGGAAAATACTCGCCTACATCAAGAGACCCGGCGCCGGCTGGCCGAAGTGACCACCCTCTACAAGTTCGCCCAGCAGCTCAGCCGCAGTCTGGAGATGGATGAGGTCCTGGAGACCATCGTCTCCTCTCTCAAGGAAGTGCTGGGCTGTCGGGGGGTCTCCATCGCCCTGCTAGACCCGGAGACGGAGGTCCTGGAGATCCGGGCGGCAGCCGGCCTCCAGGAACGATGGAAGCGGGAAGCACGGCTGAAGGTGGGCGAGGGCGTGATGGGACAGGTAGCCATCACCGCCACACCGATGTACGTCGCCGATACCTACACCTACGAGGGGTTCATCTTTTTCGACAAGGCCGTCCGCTCCCTGATGGTCGTCCCCCTGCTGGTCAAGGACCGCGTCATCGGGACCCTCTCGGTGGACCACGCAGTCCCCAACGCCTTCACCGAGGACGATGAGCGGCTGTTGACCATCGCCGCTGCCCAGGCCGCCATCGCCATCGAGAACGCCCGCCTCGTCCAAGGGCTCCGGGAGCGGGCTGCGGCGCTGGCCAAAGCCTACGAAGAGCTCAAAGAGTTGGATCGGATGAAGGATGAGTTAATCCAGAACGTCTCCCACGAACTGCGGACTCCCCTCACCTTCGTCAAAGGGTACGTGGAACTGCTGCTGGCCGGAGATATGGGTCCCCTGAACGAAGAGCAGATAAAGAGTCTGCGCATCGTGGCCGACAAGACCAACACCGTCACCCGGCTCGTGGGTGACATCGTGCTACTCCAGCAGATCGAGCGCGAACAGATGGAACTGGTCCCCATCTCCATCGTCAGCATCGCGCGCCGGGCCATCGCCGGCAGCCAGGCCACCGCCGTCCGCCAGGGGGTTCGGATCGAACTGGAGGCTCCACCCGACCTGCCCCCGGCCTTAGGAGATGAGGGGAGACTGGAGCAGGTTTTCGATAACCTGTTGGGAAACGCTATCAAGTTCAGCCCCGATGGGGGTGAAGTGCGCGTGACGCTGAAAGAGACAGAGGACGCCATCCTAGTTCAGGTCTCCGACGAAGGGATCGGCATCCCCGCCGACAAGCTGGAGCGGATCTTCGACCGCTTCTACCAGGTGGATGGTTCTTCCACCCGACGGTTCGGCGGCACCGGTTTGGGGCTGGCCATCGTCAAACGGATCGTTGAGGCCCACGGGGGGCGCGTTTGGGTCACCAGCCAGGAAGGGGAGGGGAGCACCTTCTACTTCACAGTTCCCAAAGCCGAAGCGAAGGCCTGAGAGGAGGGAGCGGAGAAGCAGCGTCTTAGCGAACGAGCGAGAGGTGGACGCGGACTCGTCCCCTGGCCCGCTCACCATCTTACCCAATCGGACCCATTCGGCCCATTGAAGGGGGGAGATTCGTGGCGCGAAGAGAACGGTTCAATCGGCAAGCTCGCGTGAACTTGCGACAGGAACTCTATGCCTTACCCAAAGTAGACCTACACCGACACCTGGAAGGGAGCCTGCGCCTAAAGACCCTGGCCGAAATCGCCCAGGAACATGGGCTGGACCTGCCCAGCTACGACATCGAGCAGTTACGCCCCTACGTCCAGGTCACCAACGACCCACCCGACTTCCACCGCTTTCTGGAGAAATTCCGGCTGCTACGCCGCTTCTACACGACCCCAGAGGCGGTGAAGCGGGTGGCCTACGAGGCAGTGGCCGATGCTGCCGAGGACAATGTCCGCTACCTGGAACTCCGGCTGAATCCCGAGGCCTTGGCCGAGGCCCGTCGCTTCTCCCTGAGCGACGTGGCCGATTGGGTGATCGAAGCGGTCCACCAGGCCCAGGCCGACTACGACATCCAGGTCCGGCTCATCGCCATGATCCGCCGAGACAAAAGCCTGGAGAACGCCTGGGAGATCGCCCGACTGGCCATCGAACGCAGAGATGATGGATTCGTGGGTCTGGACCTGGCCGGCGACGAGGTGAACTATCCGGCCACCCCCTTCATCTCCGTCTTCCAGGCTGCTAAGGAAGCCGGCCTGGGGATCACCATCCACGCTGGCGAGCACGGAAGCGCTGAAAACGTGCGCGAAGCCATCTGCGAGATGGGCGCAGACCGCATCGGTCACGGCGTCCGTTCCATCGAAAACCACCAGGTGATCCAGCTGCTCCGGGAACACAAGACCGTCCTGGAAGTCTGCCCTACCAGCAACCTCCAGACCGGTGTGATGCACAGCTTCGCCCACCATCCTCTGCGCGACCTCTACTACTTAGGAGTCCGGGCTACCATCAACACCGATGACCCCAGCGTCTCCGACACAACCCTGACCGACGAATACTTGGTAGCCGTGATGGGCATCGGCATAGCCATCCCCGACATCAAGCAGATGATCCTCTACGCCGCCGAAGGGGCCTTTCTCCCCCCCGACGAAAAAGCCGCCCTCATCGCCCGCCTACGCCAGGAGATGGGCATAGAAGTGCAGGTAGGGACTGAAGGGTAGGGCACCGACCGCGAAGCCGCCGCTAGGCCGCTAACCGGCCGGCCGCTAAATCACCAATCCACGGGAGGTTGATAATGGAACAACCCGATCTGACGGAACACTTTCTGGAGTTGGTCCGCCGCACCTCCACCGACCTGCGCTCCGACGTCGAAGAAGCGCTGCGGCGCGCCCGTGACCAGGAAGAGCCCGGTTCGGCAGCCCGAGCTGCCTTGGACACCATCCTCAAGAACATCGAGCTGGCCCGCCAGAAGTCCACCCCCATCTGCCAGGACACCGGCACCCCCATCTTCTACGTCTACTACCCCACCGGCTGGTCCACCCTCAAGCTGAGGCAGCAGATCCGCCAGGCCGTGGCCGAAGCCACCCGGCGGGCCTACCTGCGCCCCAACGCCGTGGACAGCCTGACGGGCCGGAACACCGGCGACAACCTCGGCGACGCCTTCCCCTACATCCACTTCGAGGAGTGGGAGGAGGACTACCTGAAGGTGGACCTGATGCTCAAAGGGGGCGGCTGCGAGAACGTGGGGGCCCAGTACAAGCTGCCCGACACCCGGCTCAAAGCCGACCGAGACCTGGAGGGGGTGCGCAAAGTCGTCCTCGACGCCGTCCACAAGGCCCAGGGGAAGGGATGTGCCCCCGGCATCATCGGTGTGGCCATTGGCGGTGACCGGACGACCAGCTACATCCGCTCCAAGGAGCAGTTCTTCCGCCCCCTGGACGACGAAAACCCCAACCCCGATCTGGCCGCGATGGAGAAGCGGCTGACGGAGCAGGCCAACAGCCTGGGGATCGGCCCGATGGGCTTCGGGGGCCGAACGACGGTGCTGGGCGTCAAGGTGAGCGCACTGCACCGGCTGCCTGCCTCCTACTTCGTCACCGCCAGCTACATGTGCTGGGCCGACCGCCGGCGCACCCTCACCTACCGCGACGGCCAGGTCGAGATCCGCTGATGCCGGGGCTCCTCCCGCAGGTTGCCCCCACGGCCCGAAGCGTGTCACCGACGGCCTCCGCTAGCCATTGCCGTCATCAAGCTCGCGTGACCTGCGGGAGGGCGACCACGCCGATCATAGGAGGAAGAAGATGGCCACCTATCACCTGAACATCCCCATCTCCGACGAGGAGATCCTGAAGCTGCACGCGGGCGATACCGTCTACCTGAACGGCGTGATGGTGACGGCCCGCGACGCGGCCCACAAGTATATGATGGAAAACTTCATCAAGACCGGCGGCAACCCTCCTGAATCCGAAGCCGCGCTGTACGAAGAGTTGAAGCGGCTGCTGCGCGGTGGCGTCCTCTACCATTGCGGCCCCGTCGTGCGCCAGGACGAGGCGGGGAAATGGCACTTCGTCGCCGCCGGCCCCACCACCAGCATCCGCGAGGAGCCCTACGAGGCCGACATCATCGCCCACTTCGGCCTCAAGGGGGTGATCGGCAAGGGTGGGATGGGACCGAGGACCCTGGCCGCCTGCCAGGAGCACAAAGCGGTCTACTTCCACGCCGTGGGTGGGGCCGCCACCCTCATCGCCGATGCCGTCAAGGAGGTGCTGGCCGTCTACAAGAAAGAGGAGTTCGGCGTCCCCGAAGCCTTCTGGG
>WFUY01000464.1 GCA_015484715.1 Thermoflexales bacterium
GTCCCGAAGGGCCAGGGGCATGAAGTAGCGCTGACGAGAGATGCGGGTCATCCGCCAGGGGGTCTCGGGCGTCGCAGTGCTAGGGACGTCCACCTTCAGCGCGTCTACGTCGGGCGGGAGGGGGACCTGGAGGAGCCGCCGGGCGAAGAAGCGGGTGAAGTGGATGGCGGCGGTGAAGTCCACTTCTTCGGAGTAGGTCAGGTGGTAGAACTTGTGGGTCTCCAGCGAGACGGCCAGCCCCTTGATGCCGAAGCTGGCCGCCTCCAGGACGGCCCCGATGGTGCCGCTGACCGTGACGCCGCTGCCCAGGTTCTCGCCGTAGTTGATACCGGCCACGAGCAGGGCCGGTCGGCGATAGGCCAGTTCCAGGAGCGCATGCTGGACGACCTGTGCCGGTGCCCCTTCGATGGCGTAGGCGCGGAAGGACCGGGGGCCTACTTCAAGGGTCGTTTCGATGATCCGCCCCGTGGCCGAGGCGGGCATGCTCCGTCCGGCGCCCGTCTGCTGCCAGCGGGGGGCAGCGATCAGCAGGTCCCCCAGATCGTGCACGGCTTCTACGGCGGCCCTCAATCCCGGTGAGGCGATGCCGTCGTCGTTGGTGACGAGGATGAGAGGCCGGTCGCCATCGGTCACCAATCCCACTCCCGTAGTCGGTTCATCAGGTCATAAGCGGTCAGGTCCAGTTGGAGCGGTGTGATGGAGACGTAGTTGTGGGCCAGGGCCCAGATGTCGGTGCCTTCTTCGGGAACGCCCGTGGGGCGGTCCCCCCCGATCCAGTAGTAGGGCTTACCCCGAGGGTCTACCCGCCGCACCAGTTGGTCCCGGTAGATACGTAGCCCCTGGCGGGTGATGAGGACGCCGGCGATCTCCTCTTCGGGGGCGTTGGGCACGTTGACGTTGAGGAGGGTATAGGGAGGGAGCCCTTCCTGGGCGATACGTTGGGCCAGTCGAGCGGTGAATTGGGCGGCGAAGGTGTAGTCGGCATCCCCTCCCTGTCCGTCCAGAGAGACGGCGATGGCGAGGGCCCCGGCGATGGCCCCTTCCATCGCGGCGGTCACCGTGCCCGAGTAGGTGACGTCGTGGCCCAGGTTGGCCGTGGGGTTGATGCCGGAGACGACCATGTCAATGGGCTCCTCCACGATGCCCAGGAAGGCCAAGGCAACGGCATCGGAGGGGGCACCGTTGGTGGCCAAGGCCATCGTCCCGTCGGCCAGCCGGGCCGGTTCTACCCGGAGGGGCTTGTGCATCGTCTTCACGTGGCCGGAGGCGCTCCAGTTGTGGGAAGGGGCCAGGACCGTCACCTTGCCCACCTGGCTGAGGGCCTGCTTCAGGGCCAGCAACCCCGGCGCGCCTATGCCGTCATCGTTAGTAACCAAGATGTGCATCTACATCCTCTTCTTGAAAGCCGTCGCCGAAGGTTTTGTAGTTGGTGATCTCCAGCGCCGTGATCATTCCTCTCTCCGAACGAAGATCTTCACCTTGGGGCTCTCGGTCTTGTTCCCCGCCGCGTCGTAGGCGATGACGTGGATGGTGTGGGCACCGGTGCTCTTGATGATCCAGCGGTCGTTGAAGGGGGCAACCCGGCGGGTGGAGAAGAGTTCATCGTCAATGTAGAACTCCACCCGGTCCACGGAGATGTTGTCCTGGACCTCAACGTTGACGTTGACCCATTCGTCGTCGCCAAAGATGTACTCGGCCCCGTCGGGCGGGTAGGTCAGCTCCAGTTCCGGCGGCGTGTTGTCCACCGTCACCTGGATGGTGTGTTGCCGGAAGCTGCCATCGCGGTTGACGACGGTGAGCTGAAGGCTGTAGAGCCCCTCTTCGATCTGGCTGACATCCCAAAACTCCAGCGGGCCGTTGTCCACCTGATTGCCGTGGTCGGTGCCGATCTGGATCCAGGCCTCGGGGTTGAGGCCGGCACCATAGGCCAGCCGGTAGAAGTTGAAGTCGCCTCCCCGGGCGTTGCCCACGATGACCACGGCTCCGCTGATGTAGCTGTAAGGTTGGGGCTCCACAATGGACACCTCAGCGGCGTGGGGGTTGGGACCGTAGACGGTATCCCACTCGGTGGGTGGCAGAGGCCGCTCGTTCTCGATGGCCCAGTCCAGGGCCTCCGGCGGGTAAACCTCGAAGACCTTTTCCTCCACCAGCTCCGGCGGCGTGTAGACGGTGGCCAGCTTCCCCGTCTCCCGATTGATTCGGAAGACCTGGTGGATGGTGTCGTAGGTGGTGGGTTCGGTGCCGGGGATGAAGATCTCGGTCACCGTGGGACAGTGGGGGGTGGGCAGGAGGCCGGAGACGGCGCAGACCTGCTTCTCCACCAGCCCTTCGGGCCGGGGGAAGTCCACGATGGGTTCGTCGGCCAGGGCGTACTCCATGATCGCCTTCCAGATGGGCGCGGCCCCTTTGGAGCCGGGCACGTTCTCCATCGGTGTGTTATCGGTGTTGCCCACCCAGACTCCGGCGACCAACTGGGGGGTGTAGCCGATGGTCCAGGCGTCCACGTAGTCGTTGGTGGTGCCCGTCTTGGCCGCTGCCGGCCGGTTGTTGTCCAGCTCCAGGGCGTTGGGGCAGCCGAAGGCTGCACAACGGGCCTGGCGGTCCGAGAGAATGCTGTTCATCAGGTAGGCCAGTTGGGGCGAGAGGATGTCGCGCTGCTGCCGTTGACTCTCGTCGTACTGCCAGAGGGTCCTGCCGTTGCGGTCCTCCACCCGCAGGATGGCGACGGGGTTCAGTTCCCGGTAGCCGGGCCGGCGCTGGGCCTCCGGCACCGGCACCCCCACCATCCGCCCGCCGTTGGCGAAGACGCTGAAGGCGTAGACCATGTCCAGCAGCGAGACCTCCCCGCCGCCCAAAGTCAGGCTCAGGCCGTAATAGTCCAGCCCCTTGTCCAGCCCGTTGATGCCCATCCGATGGGCGGTGCGGAGCACGTTGTCAATGCCGGCCCAGTCCATAGCGATGACTGCAGGCACGTTGTAGGAGCGGGCCAGGGCGAGCCGGAGCCGCTGGGGACCGTGGTACTTCCGGTCGTAGTTCTCCGGCGTGTAGGGGGGGCGGCCCGGCTGGTCGAAAGCTTGACGCACGTCCCAGAAGAGGGTAGCCGCCGAGTAGCCCTGGGAGAGCAGGGTTACATAGGTGAAAGGCTTGAAAGCAGAGCCGGGCTGGCGCTGCCCATCCACGGCCACGTTGAACTTGCCGTCAATGGTCTCGTCCCAGTAGTCCAGGCTGCCCACCATCGCCAGGATCTCCCCGGTGCTGGGCCGCAGGACGACCACCGAGGCGTTGGAGACCTGATGGTCCTTGCCCGCGTCGCGGGCGCGGAGGGGGTAGAGGTAGCGGGCGGCCTCACAGCCATCGGCGATGGCCTCTCGCTGCACCACCTCGGGGTCTTCACCGGAGAGGCGGCGGACCTGGGCGCGGGCCACGCATTCCGCCTGGGCCTGGAGGTCCAGGTCAATGGTGGTGTAGACCTTCAGCCCGCCTCGGTAGATCTGGTCCGGCTCCAGCCCCAACTGTTCGCTCAGGAGCCGGACAACGTAGGTGGAGAAGTGGGGGGCGATGATGTCGAAGCGCTGCTCCAGCTTCCGGTACTGGAGCTTTTCCTTCTTCGCCGCTTCCGCTTCCTCGCGGGTGATGCATCCCTGCTCCGCCATCCGGTCCAGGGCGACTTCCTGGCGCTTCTTGGCCAGAGCGCGGATCTCCGGGTCGTCGGAGAGGGGCGTGATGGCCGGCGACTGGGGGATGGGGGCCAGCATGGCTGCCTCGGCCGGCGTCAGCTCCGCCGCCGACTTCCCGAAGTAGATGCGGGCGGCCGCCTCAATCCCGTAGGCCAGGTTGCCGTAGAAGTTGGTGTTCAGGTACCACTCCAGGATCTGGTCCTTGCTGTAACGGCGGGTGATCTCGGTGGCCAGGATCAGCTCCTTGATCTTGCGGGCGTAGCTGCGCTTCACCCGCTCCTCCGGGGAGATGAGGACGTTTTTGATGAGCTGTTGGGTGATGGAGCTGCCGCCCTGGATGGGGAGCCCCCGCAGGTTGGAGACGAAGGCGCGGGCGATCCCCTCGGGGTCAAAGCCGGGGTTCTCGTAGAAGGTCTTGTCCTCCAGGGCGATGGTCACGCACTGGAGGTGAGGGGAGATCTCGGCCAGGGGAACCCAACTCCGGTCGCCGGCGCGGGGGTCAATCACTTCGTAGAGCAGGACCTTGCCTGTGCGGTCGTAGATCTTGGTTGTTTCGAAGTCCTCCTCGACGACCTGGATCTTTTCAGGCTCCGGGAGGTCGCGGGCGAAGTAGGCGTAGACGCCGGCCACGGTGCCCACGCTCAGGGCGATGAGCAGGAAGAGGGTTAGGAAGGCGCAGCCGATGCCGCCGGCGGCGAGCCGCAAGGCGACTCCCAAGGGGGTTATCTGCCGCTTCTTACGTCGTCGCAGGCGTTGCCAACGGACGATGTGCAGGGTTCGTTTCATCGTGCTTCCTCGCTCATCCGCATCCCGGGGGATTGGTTGCCCAGCGGTGGCTGAACAGCAACCAAGAATTATACCCCTTGCGGCACCAGATGCAAGCTGGAGGCGCTGCGGTGATTACCCACAAGTGAGCGAGAGAGTGGTCCGTAGCGGGCCGTCCACGAATTTCTCACAAATGCAAGAATGAGGCGGTCCTTAATTCGTGTATTCGTGCCCCATTCGTGGATGGCTCGTCTCCCTATCTCCAAAGATATGGGTGATCACCGGGGAGGCGCTCTGCTGTTTCCCCTCCTGAGATTGTACTTCAGGCCCGGTGAATCCGCAAGGGGGACGTGCGGTGGTTCCCTGTGGATGAGGGGGATCGCCGCTGAAAACCCCTTCACGAAGACCAAAAATTATGATACAATGGAGCCGAAGGCTGCGGATTCCCAGCCCGGAGGGGGGACGCCTGAGAAGAGGCCGGCGGTGCCTTTATCAGGCTGCTGCGCCGCCTGTTGTGAGCCGGACGAGCTGCCCATCGCCCGGCCGAGAGAGTTGCTGCCCATGAGACAGGAAGCTCAAGAGAGAACAGTCCCCGAACCGATCGAGTTGGACCTGACGACAATGGCCTATGGAGGAACCGCCCTGGGGCGCTACGAAGGACGGGCTGTCTTCGTCCCCTACGCCATCCCCGGTGAGACGGTACGGGTGACCCTGGTCGAGGACAAACGTCGCTTCGCCCATGCCCGCTTGCTGGAGGTACTGGCCGAGTCGCCGGACCGAATTCCCCCCCGCTGTCCTCACTTCGGTCCGGGACGCTGTGGCGGATGCCAGTGGCAGCACATCAACTATCCGGCCCAGCTGCGGTGGAAGCGGGAGGTGCTGCGCGATCAACTCCGGCGCATCGGCGGCTTCGAGGATCCCCCTGTCCTGAAGACCCTGCCCTCTCCCTCGCCTTGGGGCTATCGCAACCGCTTGACGCTCCACGCTCTCCCCGATGGCCGGCTGGGCATGTGGCGGGCCAACAGCCGTGAGATCGAGGCCATCCAGGAGTGCGCCATCGCCGACCCCCGCCTGATGGACCTGCTGAGCAGCCTGGACCTGGAACTGCCCGGCTTGCAGCGCCTGACCCTCCGGGCTGGTGCGGCCGAGGATGACCTGATGCTCGTCTTCGAGACGGAGGACGACACCCCCCCCGCTCTGGAGGCCGATTTCCCCCTCTCCTGCGTCCTCCTGCTGGAAGATGGCACGCCGGTCAACCTGATCGGGCGGAACTACGTGACCGAGATCGTGGCCAGCTACCCCTACCGGGTCACGGCAGGACGCTTCTTCCAGGTCAACACCGGCGTGGCCGAGACTCTGCTTCGGCTGGTGAGCGAGTGGCTGGCTCCCGATGAGACGATGACGGTGCTGGATGCTTACTGCGGCGTTGGCCTGTTCACCCTCCCCCTGGCCGAACGGGCCGGCTACGTCGTTGCCGTGGAGGCGGATCCCTGGGCCGTGGAGGACCTGCTTGTTAACACCGCCGATCAGGAGAACGTGGAGGTGATCGAAGGATCCGTGGAGGCGGTGCTGTCCGATCTGGATGTCACGTTCGATGGTGTGGTCGTGGACCCGCCCCGTGCCGGCCTAGATGTCGTCGTGATGGAGGCTCTGGCCGGGATGCGGCCTGACCGAATCGTCTACGTCTCCTGCGATCCGGCCACGCTAGCCCGGGACCTGAAGCGGCTCACCGACAACGGCTACCGGCTGGTCCAGGTGCAGCCGGTGGACATGTTCCCCCAGACCTACCACATCGAGAGCGTCAGCCTGCTGACCTGGGCAGGCCACAAAGCCTGATGCCCCTTTCCCGACAGCTCGGACTTATGGAGGGTCAACTTGATGATCTGGTCACGTATCTGTGCGGGCAAATATAATCCTCGTAGTATCTTCGGTGGAAACTGCGACTACATTTTCGGGGGGATTCGACGGATTTCCCTCTTTTTGCTCCTCTTGGCCCTCGCCTTGCTGGCCGCTTGTAAACCGGGCCGGTCCTCTTCCTCTCCCGCCGAAGGGATGACCGCGCTGGTGTTGGAGGAGAGGCTCCCAGGGCCTCTCGCCTTCGTTTCGGATCGGGATGGAAACCCGGAGATCTATGTAGTGACGCCGGGGAAAGGCGCACCGATCAACCGATCCCAGAACCAGGCCGTTGATGCTCTCCCCGCCTGGTCGCCCGACGGCGAGTGGATCGCCTTCACCTCCAATCGGGATGGGAACCCGGAGGTCTACGTGATGCGGGCGGATGGCTCCGACGTAACTCGCCTGACGGACAACCCAACCTTCGATGGGACGCCGACCTGGTCGCCCGACGGGAAGTGGATCGCCTTTACGTCTGACCGGGATGGCAACTTCGAGGTCTACGTGATGCGGGCGGATGGGTCGAACCTAAGGAACCTGACCCAAAATCCGGCTCGGGACGGGGCGCCGGCCTGGTCGCCTGACGGGGAGTGGATCGCCTTCACCTCTGACCGGGACGGCAACCTGGAGGTCTACGTGATGAAGGCCGACGGGTCCGAGGTCACCCGCCTAACGGACAACGACGCTTTCGAAGGCATGCTTGCCTGGTCGCCTGATGGGGAGCGGATCGCCTTTACCTCTGACCGGGATGGCAACTTCGAGATCTACGTGATGAAGGCCGACGGGTCGGAGCCGAAAAACCTGACCCAAAATCCAGCCCGAGATGGAGGGCCGGCCTGGTCGCCTGATGGCGAGTGGATCGTCTTCACCTCCGATCGGGATGGCAATCCAGAGCTCTACCTGGTCAGAGCCGATGGCTCGGAGCAGGTCCGCCTGACGGACAGCCCATCGGTGGAGAGCAACCCCACCTGGGGACCATTGGGAAGGTAGGGTGACGGAGCCGCAAGTTGATCGGTCTAGAGGGAGCTGCACCGATGAATGGCGTGGTTCTTCGCGTCGAAGGGCTGACCAAGTTCTACGGTCCCGTCCGAGCGTTGCATGACCTGACCCTCAGCGTCCGGCGGGGGGAGGTTTACGGCTTCCTAGGGCCAAATGGGGCCGGCAAGACGACGACGGTCTCCCTCATCCTGGGGCTGATACGCCCCACCGCCGGCCGCATCGAGTTGTTGGGCCACGATACCCGTCGGGGCCGGCGCAAGGTCCTGCGTCGGGTGGGGGCTATCGTCGAGCGGCCCGCTTTCTACCCGCACCTCTCCGGGGCCGACAACCTGCGGGTGGCCGCGTGGGAGCTGGGCGGCGTCCCTGAAGTCCGGATCACGCAACTTCTGGAGCGGGTGGGGCTAGCGGATCGGGCCGATGACAAGGTGAAGGGCTACTCCACCGGGATGGTCCAGCGGCTGGGGCTGGCCGCCGCTCTCCTCAACGAGCCCGAACTCCTTTTCCTCGATGAGCCTACCAGCGGGCTGGATCCGGCGGGCCAGGCAGAGATCAGGGCCTTGATCCGCGAGCTGGCTGAAGAGGGCGTGACGGTCTTCCTCTGCAGCCACCTGCTCCACGAGGTTGAGCAGGTCTGCCACCGGGTGGGCATTCTGAACAAGGGGGAGTTGATCGCCGAGGGGGCGGTGGAGGAGTTGCTCCGGCGGAAAGAGGTCATCCAGGTCCGCGTCGCCGACCTGGAACGGGCAGCGGCCCTCCTGCGCCGGCTGGCCTGGGTGCAGGGGGTCCGCCGGGAGGACGACCGGCTGCTGGTGGAGGCTCCCATCGCCCGCTCCGCCGAGGTGAACGCTGCCCTGGCCCGTCAGGGGCTCTACGCTTCGGAGATTCGCCCGCTGGAGACGACGCTAGAGGCCTTTTTCCTGCAGGTCACCCAGGAGGAGGCAGACAATGGTTCGTAACCTTCGCGTCGAACTGCTCAAGCTACGCAAGCGCTGGCTGAGCTGGATTGTCCTGCTGATCCTGGTCTCCAGCGCCATCATCCTTCCGGGTATGCTCCTCGCCATCCTTAAGATGGGGGATCGCCTGCCGGGGGCCCAGCCGATGCCTCCTGCCATCGCAGCCCAGTTGGAGCAGGCGCTGCTTCTCCCCGATGGCGTGGGCTTCCTCCTGAGTTTGATCGGGGGGAGCAATGGGATGGGGATGCTCCTCTTCGTTATCCTGGCCGGCGTCAGCGTGGGAAACGAGTACACCTGGAGGACGGTACGGGCATCGCTGGTCCGGGGCCGAGGTCGGTGGGACTTCCTGCTGACCAAGCTGGTGGCCATCCTGCTTCTGATGGGGGTGGGTTTCCTGCTGACGATGGCGGTGGGGATTCCCTACCTGGGGTTGCTCACCGCCGCCAGCCGGGGGCAACTCGACCTGAGCTTTCTGACGGCCTCCTTCGTGGGCGAGGTCCTGCTGGGGGTCCTGCGCACCGGCTACGCCCTGGTCCCCTATATCTTGCTGGCGATGCTGCTGGCGGTGGTCGGACGGTCCCCCTGGATCGGCGTCGGGGTCACTCTGGCCTACGCCCTGCTGGTGGAGGGAATGGCGCTTCAGTTGTTGGTGCTGGTGGGCCGGCCCTGGAGCCAGCTCTACCGCTTCTCACTGGGGGGCAACGTGACCGGCCTGATGGCGGCCAATCCGGGTGGACAAGCCCTCGCGGGAGGCGAGCTGGGGGGGATGGACGCACTCCTGAACCTGCCTTCGGCCAACCAGGCGGCGCTGGTGCTGGCCCTCTACAGCCTTCTCTTCCTGGCGGGGATGTTGGTCGCCTTCCAGCGCCAGGAGATCACGCCTTGAAGGAACCCGATGGGCAAGCGGCGACTGCCCTTCTTCTGGGACTACGATCTAGGGGAAGAGGACCTGCGGGCGATCCTGGCCGGTGACGACGAGGGGCGCAAGGTGTGGGGCGTCAGCCGTCTCCTCAACGCAGCTCCCTGGGATGAGATCTGGACGTACCTCACGGTGGATGACATCCGTGCTCACTTCCCCCGACTGCGGTTCCGGTCATCTCGCCTGCGGGAGCTGTGGGCCCACGCCGGCGATGCGACAGGTCCGCAGGATTCGGGACCAGCCCGTGATGCTCAGGCCCGTGGATTGGGAGGCGCTGGTCGCCTTCTACGAGGAGTTGGCGGATCACCTGCTGGCCCGGCATCAACCGCCATCGTCGTGATCTGTCTGGTCCGCTGGATGGGCGACCCGGGGAGCGCCGAGAGGCGCGCCCGGTCTGGGTTGCCTGGAGAGGAGGGGCATTGCTGACGTTCACCCTGGTTCTGGAGGTTGTGGTCCTGCTGGCTCTGCCGGCGGCTGTGGGCTTCTGGATGCGCCGGCGGTTGGGGACGGCCTGGGGGCTCTTCTTCGGCGGGGCCCTGGCCTACGTAGCGGCCCAGATGGTGAGCGCAGTCCTTGGGTCACCGCTTCTGGGGGGGCTTCCGGCAGGGCCGGCCGGGGGCCTTATCGCCGCCCTGGTTGCTGCCCTGGCCCAGGAGATGGCCCGCTACGGCCTCTACCGCTTCTTCCTGCGGGATGTGCGGGCTGGGCGGGAGGCATTGATGGTAGGGGCCGGCCACGGCGGCGCCGAGATGGTGATCATCGGGCTCCTCCTGCTGCTGACCCTGTTTCAGTTCCTCTCCTTCCGAAATGCTGATCTGACGACGCTGGACCTGTCTCCCGAAGAGCAGGACCAGATTCGTCAAATTGTGGCCGATTTCTGGACGACACCCTGGTTTGTCCCCCTTCTCCGGCTGCTTCATCAGCTCCTCATCGCTCCCTTTCACCTGGTGGCCTCCCTCTTCGTGATGTGGTCGGTGACCCAGCGGCGTTGGGATTACCTGGCGGGGATGGTGGGATTGCACTTGCTGCTCTACCTGAGCCAGGGGCTTGGTCCTATCAGTGCCCTGACGGTAGCCGGTCTCTTCGCCGCAGGGAGTCTTGCCTACCTGCGCCATCACTGGTCGGCTTTCTGAGGTTTCACGTGAAACGCAGCCCCCCTGGAGATTCCCGAGGTCTAGAATGTGACTCTGAAAGGCGACAAGCCCACCCGTCGGGGGCGTCCCAAGGGGAAGATCGCCGCGCGGCGGCCTCGGGAATCCGGGTTTTGCTTGAGCGTCGAGAGCCCAGACGTGAGCTTGTCGCAGTTGACAGGACGGTCATTCCGTGGTAGAATTCTACACGTAGGACGCAGTAAGTTCCCTGGTACGGCTGTACATACAAAGTGCAAGACCGCTCAGGCGACTTACTCGCCTGAGCGGTTTCTTATCCGGGTGGGACTCCCTGCGTTCCTGGCCGATTTCCGTCTTCGTTAGCACGCCTGAGCCGAGGGTCGGCGTGATGAGAGACGCGATCCTGAGGGGAGAAGTATATCCTGGGCGCTGTGCGTGCTAACCCGTTTTTTTCTTAAGGAGGGTAGAGTGACAGATCCACAAACCGTTCAAGATGACGTCGTCGTCAGCCTGGAGTACACGGTTCGGCTGAACGATGGCAGCATCGTTGACAGCTCTGTAGGGCGAGAGCCTTTGCAGTTCCTGCAGGGCCACGGCCAGGTAATCGAGGGATTAGAGCAAGAGATCCACGGAATGCGTGTGGGTGAGACCAAGAAGTTCGTCGTGACCGCCGCCAGGGCTTACGGCGAGCGCATCCCTGAAGCAATGGAGTGGGTGCCCCGTGCGGCCTTCCCGGCAGGCATGGACCTGGAGCCCGGGATGGGCTTCCGACTGCAGACCGCCTCGGGCGAGAGCATCGTCGCCTATGTGCGGGAAGTATTGCCCGATCGAGTGCTGATGGACTTCAACCATCCCCTGGCAGGGGAGGACCTTCACTTCGAGGTGACGATCACAGGGTTGCGTGCGGCAACCTCCGAGGAACTCGCTCACGGCCACGTCCACTGAGCCAGGAGATCGAAGCGGCATCTCTCTGGTGTGTGAGCCTGCACGCCCATCGAATCGGCAGGGTGTAAGGATCTCCACCAGGATGCAAAGTGCTAACGTCAGTCTTGTTTGAATTTTCAACTAAGGGGGTTAAGCTATGTTTGGCGAGCGCATCACCGGAACCGTCAAGTGGTTCGACGAGAAGAAAGGCTATGGCTTCATCCAGCGGGATGACGGCCAACGCGATGTCTTCGTCCACTTCACGGCAATCCAGGCTCAGGGCTTTCGGAAGTTGCTCGAAGGTGATCGGGTAGAGTTCAGCGTTGAACAGGACCCACGGGGCCCCAAAGCTGTGAACGTCGTCCGACTCTGAGTTCAGAAGTTCCGTAACCAGTTTAAATCGAAAGGCCGCCTCCTCCAGCAGGGGGCGGCCTTCCTGTATCGGCCCCTTGAGAGGCTTGAAGATGCTTCTGAAAGGGTAGCGGTTGCCTTTCAGGGCTGCTTTCCAGACCTCGGAAATCTCCGGGATAAGGCATTGACGAGCCTTGTAGGATGACGGGGGGGCGGAGGGGCTGAAGACTTGTCAAAGTGGGAAACTGTGGTAGAATATTAAGCGCTCCGGTTGGCCCGCTAGCTCAATTTGGCAGAGCAGGGGACTCTTAATCCCTTGGTTGCAGGTTCGAGTCCTGCGCGGGTCACCTGTAAACGCACCCTAACCCGAAAGGGGGTGCCTATGCCCAGACGGGTAGCTACCCTGGTGGACTGGGCTTTTGCCCCTGACTGGCTCACCGTCGAGAAGGCCGCCGAACTAACCGGCTACACCGAGGACTTCATCCGCTGGCTGATCCAGGATGGGGGCGTAGAAGTGAAGCAACAAGGCGATACGTGGCTCATCGAGAAGGCCAGTCTGCGTGAGTACCGGGACGCACTGCTGGAAACGCTCCAGTTGCAGCGTGACCTGGGGCTTGAGTCCGATGACTGAGCCGGTGTAGCGCTGCACCCCAGGCCCCACCATCGGCAGGTGGGGCTTTGCTTTGTGCATACCATGACGTGAATAAGCGCGAAAGATTCTCTCCGCGCAAGGCCGCTTATACCCTGGAAAAGCCGTCAAAGCCGTCAAAGCCGTCACAGCCGTCACCCTTTATACCCTGGAAAAGCCGTCAAAGCCGTCACAGCCGTCACCGGCCGTTGGCTGCAATGGGCAAAGACTTCGACCCGACCGAATGGATCACCACCAAAGAGGCTGCCGAGTTGACGGGGTACTCTACGGCCCGCTTTCGCCAACTAGCCATAGAAGGCGCAATACTGGCTCAGAAGAGGGGGCGTGATTGGTTCCTGGACAAGGCAAGCGTGCTGGCTTACGTGGAAGAGATGCGACGACTTGGTACAGCAAAGCATAGCCCGAAGCGGGCCAGAGAGCGAAAAGCGGACTGAAGAGCCTTTCCCTTGAGATGACTGGGCCGGTACTTGACACCGGCCCTGTTTTGTGGTAAACTCCTTATGCAAGCGTAAGGACCTGCAAGGCTTGCTTTTTTTACACAAAGAGTCCTTACGATACCGTAAGGACACCAAGGAGGGAAGCGATGTACTTGGGATAC
>WFUY01000465.1 GCA_015484715.1 Thermoflexales bacterium
CCCCTCCCGGATGGGCCGCTTGCAGCGGCTCCGCCACCGCCCGGAGGAGCAGCCCGCCGTTGAGCAGGCCGTAGGTGGCCCATCCCAGCGCCTCGCTGCCCCGGGGCTTCTCCCGGGAGTACTTGGGGAACATCCAGTAGGCCACGCCGAAGATGAGCTGGGTCACCCAGCCGACCATAAACAGGTGAAAGTAGACCGGTCCCAGCGCCGCCAGGCCGGCGGGCAGGCCCAGCAGGCTCCGCCCTGCCAGCACCACGCCGACCAGCAGGGCGGCCACCAGGTAGAGCAGCGAAGACTTGATGAACCAGCGGACGAGGCGAGGCATCGGACGATCTCCCGTCGGCGGTCAGCCGTCAGCGGTCCTTCAGGAGGAGCAACAGCATCACCACGGGGGTCTTGGCCACGATGCTGTGGGGGAGTTGGGGCGGCATATGGACCCAGGTTCCGGCGCGAGCTTCCATTGAATCTTCGCCCAGCGTCAGGTGGGCCTCGCCCTCCAGGAAGTGGAGGATGGCCGGCTGCGACGCCGTGTGCTCGGAAAGCTCCTGGCCGGCGGCGAAGCCGAAGAGCACCACCTTCACGCGGTCATCGTTGTAGACGGTCCGGCTGAGGATGCTGTCGGAGGGCACCTCCGGCACCAGGTCCGACAAGCGGGTGATGTAGGTGTAGACTGTGTTCATTGGATTCCCCATTTTAGCCCATTGTATCAGGAATACCGATCTGGATTATCTGTGTTCATCCCCTCCTCCTGAGCAGCCTCGAGGAGGGCCTTATCTGCAGCAATGAACACAACTCGGTCGGCGCGAGCTTGAGATAACAGACGATCCAACGTAAGCGCAGATGCCAACTGCACGGCGTCATAGCCTCTCAACTTGTGGCGCTTGGTCAGTTCCACTGCCAGGTCCACGAGAGCAGTATCAACCTCCACAAGCAAGTACTGGTGCATAAAGTCATAGGCGAGGTCCTGCAGGACCTTCAGATAGCTCGCCTTAGGCAAATCACCGCTCCGGCGCTTGCTGGCAAAAGCTGCGGCTGCTTCCACCTTGGTAATCCGCGCTGTAGCAATTGTATTGGCTGCCGATGGATCGCACAAAGTAGCAACCCAGGAGCTACCTGCCTCAACCACGTAGCGCTTGACCAGTGCACTGGCATCGAGATAGGCGATGATCCCTGAGGGTGGATAGGTCATCGTGGTCCTCGCTGTTCAATAACAATCTGGCTAACGGGCCTTCCCGTGGCGGAGATAGGTGTCTGACGCACATACGGCTTCTCTCCAGTATACGGTTGCGGCAACGCAACCCTGCCCGAAGCCGCCAGGACCTGCAGGACGCGTTCCTGCTGAGCCAAACGCCCCTGTCGTTCACGCTCTAGCCACGCTTGGAGGCCCATCTCCAACAGCTCAGGCAGATGGTCACGGTAGGGTGCCACTTTTTCGGCCAACTCGTCGGGAATCTCCAGTTGAATGGTGCGCATCATCCTCTCCTTTCCGCCAGAAGCACAGCCCCCTCACCAGGGCGCACCCAGAGGAGCGGTGCCGTCCAGGACGGCGGCGACCTCCGGCCCGTGGACGGGGTCCTTCTGGGCGTAGGCCCGCAGCAGCCCGAAGCAGCCGGCCAGCATCATGTCGCCGTGAGGCACCGCTTGGTAGACGGGCAGGTCTCCCCCCTCCAGCATCCTCCGGCGCGGCCCCACCACGGCGAAGCGCTCCGGCGCAGGGGCCCCCGGGTTCAGGACCAGGGCCCCGTGCCCCATGTCCTCGAAGACCTCCGCGTTGGTGAGGGTGCCGGCCGCCAGCTTGCGCAGGTAGGCCACCAGCGCCTCGCGGGTCAGCTCCCCCGTGTGGTGCTCGAAGAGGCCGACGATCTCCCCCTCGACCAGGTGGAAGGCCAGGCAGTGGAAGTTGCCCACGTTGGTCACCACGACGCTCCGGCAGCGGGAGACCTGGGAGTCCTCCAGAGCGCCCAGGATGGCGGCCGGGGCCGTGTCCATGATCAGAGTGGGCAAGTCCGAGGGGGCAGAATCGGCCGCAGCCTGGAGGCGGGTGAAGCGGTCGGGAACCTCCTCCCGCCAAAAGGCAAAGCCGGCCAGCCCCTCTCCCTGGGCCAGCCGGTCACTCAGGTAATCGAATCGAAAGCGGCGGTCGCTGTAGCCCGGTGGGGCCGCCCCGTGGTCGAAGACGGCCAGCGCCAACCCATCCACCGCCGGCTCCACGTCGAAGGCGGCCAGGGCCGTCCGGATCGCCTCGAAGTCGAAGTCCCGGAGCTCGATGCGGCAGACCCGTCCATCCCCCTCGGCGAAGGCCCCCTCCTCGACCAACTCGATGCCCATCTCCCGCACCCGGTCCAGGTCGTCGTCGAAGGTCTGGGCGGCCGCCGGCGTGGCGAAGACCCGATAGCCCGCCCGCAGGTGGTCCATCGTCGCCCAGTGGCAGGGGCCGCCTCCCATAATGCGGCCCGTCAGGAAGAGGTCCTGGCCGGCCGCCGTCGCCCGACGCACCCGCCGGGCCACCAGGATGGTCGGCGAGGGCATCACCATCTGGAAGCAGTTCTCGATCTGCCGCTCGCTGTCGAAGAGCAGGATGTCCTGCGTTCCCGTCCCCACGTCTACCACCAGAAGGCGCATCGCGTTCCTCCCGTCGGTCGGTTTCCCGCAGGCCACGCGGTGTCGAGAGGCCGGTGGATCCCCAGGAGACCGCTCCGGTGTAGGGGATAAGCACCATTTTACGGGGTTTTGCCCGTTTTGTCCAGTGGGAGAGCTACTGGCTGACGACGATCTGGGCGTCGGGGTAGGCCGCGAAGTAGTCGCGGGCCGGAATCCGGTCGTAGCGGGTGCCCCAGCGGGTCTCGAACTCCATAATCCCGAAA
>WFUY01000466.1 GCA_015484715.1 Thermoflexales bacterium
GAGCCCGATGTGCGCGATACCCACGTCAACCTGCGCCTGCGGGTGGATCGGCTGGAGCGCGAGGGGGAGGTGCCCCGGCCGGTGAAGGGATTGGTCCTGATCCGCGCCCCCCGTTTCCCCCTCTACGCCTACGGTGACCGGCTGCGGGTGACCGGCTTGCTGGAGACGCCGCCCTCCTACGAGTCTTTCTCCTACCGCGACTACCTGGCCCGGCAGCGCATCTACAGTTGGATCGAAGAGCCGCAGATCGAGTACCTCTCCGGCGGTCACGGTCTCTTCCTGTACCGGGGGCTCCTGGCTCTGAAGGCCCACGCTCAAGACGTCCTGGCTCGCCTCCTGCCTGATCCCGAAGCCTCTCTGCTCACCGGCATCCTGCTGGGCGTGGACACCGGGCTTCCCCGCCGCCTGAGCGATGACTTCAGCGCCACCGGCACCACTCACATTATCGCCATCTCCGGCTTCAACATCAGCATCATCACGGGGCTGCTGATGGGGACGCTGGGCCGTCTCCTGGGCCGGCGTCGGGCCACGGTGCCGGCCATCGTCGCCGTCGCCCTCTACACCATCCTGGTTGGAGCCGACGCCGCCGTCGTCCGCGCTGCCCTGATGGGCGTGCTCTACATCCTGGGCCGCCGCCTGAATCGCCCCACCTGGGCCCTTAACTCCCTGGCCGTCGCTGCTCTGGGCATGACCCTCCTGGACCCCTTCATCCTCTGGGACGTTGGCTTTCAGTTGAGCGTCGCAGCGACCGTGGGCCTGGTGCTCTACACGCCACCTCTGGAGGAGGGGATGCGTCGCCTGCTCACCCGCCGGCTCTCCGTGCCTCAGGCCGATCGGGTGATCGGCCTGGTCAGCGAGGCCCTGCTGGTGACGATGGCCGCCCAGATCACCACGACCCCGATCATCCTCTACCACTTCCGCCGGCTCTCCCTGGTCACGCTGCTGACCAACTTCCTGATCTTGCCGGCCCAGCAAGGAGTGATGATCTGGGGAGGGATGGCCTTGATCCTAGCCCTCGTCTGGTTTCCTCTAGGACAGCCTGTCGCCTGGGTGGCCTGGCTCTTCCTCACCTATACCATCCGGGTTGTCGAGGGGACGGCTCGGTTTCCCCTGGCCTCCGTTCCTCTGCATCTTTCCGGTGCGGGGCTGGTAGGGTATTACGGCCTCCTGGTGGGGGTGACGCTCTGGCTGCGCCAGCCGGAGAACCGGGATGCCCTGGGGAGTTGGCTGTCCCGCTTTGGACGGGCTGGTCTGGCCCTCAGCGGCACCGGCATCGCGGTCGCCCTGGTCTGGGCAGCCGTCCTCTCCTTGCCCGATGGTCGGCTGCACCTCCGCGTCCTTGACCTGCGTCGGGGGGATGCTCTGCTCCTCCAGACGCCGGAGGGGCTCCAGGTGCTCATCAACGGCGGTGGGGAGCCCACGGCCTTGCTCTCGGCCCTGGGGCAACAACTGCCCTATTGGGACCGGCGTCTGGACCTCATCGTCCTCACCGGGCCTGAGGAGAGCCGGGTGGTGGGGGCTGTGGCGGCGCTGGAGCGATATGGTGCCCAGGTGGTTCTGAGTCGGGATTGGGTGGTGAAGGAGAATCCTGCCTACGATCGCTGGCGGGGGCTGCTGGCAGAGCGCTCTGTCCCCTTGCTGGAAGCGGTGGCCGGCCAGCGCCTGTTGCTGGGCTCGGAGGTCGTCCTCGAGGTGCTGGCCACCGAGCCGACCCTGGGCCTTCGCCTCACCTACGGTGGGGCAACCTTTCTCTTCTTGGGCGATGGAGACGCAGACCTATCCTCTCGGTTCCGTCGAGACCCTGCCCTGTCGTACGGGACGTTGGTCTGGCTCACCCGCCGGGGGGTGGGGAAAGCGATGACTACGGCGTGGGGAGAGGCTCTCCGCCCCCAAGTCGTGATCCTCTCGGTCTCCCGCTGGGAAAGCCGTCGCAAGCCACCGGCTTTGGACCCCTTGCTGGAGCGCTGGGACCGCCCTTCGCTGTGGCGCACGGACGAAGAGGGGACGATCGCCGTCTCCACCGATGGGCGTCGCCTCTGGATCCGCCCAGAGCGTTGAGGCCGTCCGCTGGACAGGAATCCCGGAGGAAGGTATAATGACACCGGGGACCCGTTCCAGATCCCTCGACCGCCGTGTGACATACAACGCACGATACGCTCCGTGGGCTATAAGTCTGATGTTTGTATTCGAGGTTCTGTTCACCAATGCCCTCTGGGTCATCGGCCTGGCGACTATCCTGGCTGCCTTCAGCTATGCCGACTGGCTGGCCCACGAGCGGGGGAGGCCTTCCCGCCGGGTCCTGCTCTCTTCGACCTTCTGGGGTCCCTTCTCCGTGGGCGTAGTTCTCGTCTGCCTGGGGCTGGTCCTGTTGAGTCGAGAGTGGTGGGAACGGGCCGTTTGGGCGGCTTTGGCCCTGCTCTTTGCCTGGCAGGGGTGGACTATAAAGCACTCTCGTCGGGATAGGGAGGAATCGTGATGGGAAAGATTCTGTGCGCGACGCGAGGAGGTGAGGCGAGCTACCGGACGCAAGACGCTGCCATCGCTATGGCCCGGGAACGAGGGGACGATCTCCTGTTTCTGTTTGTGGTAGATACCCATTTCCTGGACAAGACGTCAGCGCCTGTCCTGGTAGACGCCGGTGGGGAGCTTGCCCAGATGGGCAAGTTCCTGCTTTTGATGGCCCAGGAGCGGGCTCAAAAGCAGGGCGTTGCTGCCCAAACCTTGGTGTGCCACGGGGAGATAAAGGAAGAGATCAAGCGGGTTGTGCGGGAGCAGGGGGTGACCACCGTCATCCTGGGTCGGCCAGCCGGCGAGACCAACATCTTCGGTCAGGAGGCCCTGGAAGCTTTTGCCCGCGAGATTGAGGCCGAGACCGGTGCTCAGGCAATCCTCATCTGATCGGTCGGCGAGATTGATCCTAGCTTCTCGTTCGCCCCGACGGCGCGGATTGTTGGCCTTGTTGGGGGTGCCCTTTCAGGTCGCACCTGTGACGATCGCCGAGAATGCTCGTCCTGGTGAGCTTCCGGAGGAGATGGTGCGTCGGCTAGCCCAAGCTAAAGCCCGACTTGCTGCCCAACGCTATTCTGATGGCTTGATCCTGGGGGCAGATACCATCGTCGTGTTGGATGGGGTGGTACTGGGGAAGCCGCGTGATGAGGAAGAGGCTACGCGGATGCTGAAGGCGTTGCGGGGGCGGAAGCATCAGGTTTGCACAGGGCTGGCCTTGATTGAATCGGCGACGGGTCGGGGGGGCAGCCGGGTGGTCTTTACAACGGTGACGATGCGGGATTACGGAGATGAAGAGATTGCCCGCTACGTGGCTAGCGGCGATCCTCTGGACAAAGCAGGGGCCTATGCCATCCAGCACCCCGGTTTTCGTCCCGTCGTTCTGGAACGTCTACAGGGCTGCTATGCCAATGTCGTCGGGTTGCCCCTGTGTCACTTGGTCGAGATGCTGGAAGCCTGGGGGATCCGGCCTACCACCGATGTAGGCTCCATCTGCCGGACGCACCTGGGAGTTCCCTGTCGCCTCGTGGAAACGGCATTTCCCCAGGTGGAGTCGAAAGCCCGGTGATTACCCATATCTTTGGAGATAGGGAGACTAGCCGTCCACGAATGGGGCACGAATACACGAATTAAGGACCGCCTCATTCGTGCATTGGTGAGGAATTCGTGGACGGCCTGCTACGGACCACTCTCTCGCTCACTTATGGGTAATCACCGTCGAAAGCGTCTTGACAAGGACGAAGGAGCGCAGTATACTTTCCCAGCTATTGTGGCCGATATACGTTCCGAGACCTTTGGCGAGGCCCGGCCTCACCCGCGTCGCCGGAGAGGGGGGAGCGGCTGCCCTCGCTGCTGAAGGTGGCGGGAGGACCGACAAGGCCGTCCTTTGGCTGTGACCCTGGTCACCGTGACGACGGGTGGGATGGAGGGCTGAGGCATGGAGAGCCTACGCCGGAGGAGCGCAGAGCCTGGCTGGAATCCCGCAGGCGTGACTTGGAGGCGGAACGGAAGTGAGCTGAAGTGAGTTGAGGAGAACCTGACCAGGATAGATTGAAGGAGGTGGTGACGATGGCTGAACAGTGGGAATCTACGATGGATCGGATCAATCGTCTCGCCAATGAGAAGTTCCAACTCCTGCTCAAAGCCTCTCACCAGTACTTGTCGCCGGAGGACCTGGACCGACTGCACTTCCTGGAGCGTGAACTGACTCGGCTTTGGGAGATACGCCGTCAGGAGTTGGCGGGCCGGCCAGATCCTCTGGACCTCTTGATCGAAGCATCCTACCGTTAAGGCCCGTCTTCCACCAGAGAGCCCGGAGCCTGGCTCCGGGCTCGATCATTTGTTTCCGCCCGCCATCAAGGGGCGGCTTAAGGAGGTCGTCGAGTATGAAGATCGCAGTGGTATCCAACGACGGAAATAGGATCAGCGCCCATTTCGGTCGTGCTCGTCTCTACGTGGTGGTGACCGTGGAGGATGGACGGGTTGTGGGGCGAGAGGCGCGTGAGAAAGCGTACCACACGCACGCTCATCATCACGATCACTCTGCAGCCTCAGGGCAAGGGCATGGCTTGGGGTCTGGCGCTCGGGCGCGACATCAGGAGATGATCGAGCCGATTCGCGACTGTGATCTTTTGGTGAGTCGGGGGATGGGGGCCGGAGCCTACGCTGGCCTCCAGGCGGCCGGCATCCGTCCTATTCTGACCGATCTTCGGACCGTTGACGAGGTGGTCCAAGCCTACCTGGAAGGGCGCTTGGTTGATCACCCTGAACGCCTTCACTGATGGTTTCAGGAAGTGGCGGCAGGTCGTCCAGACTTTCCAGACCGAAGTACTGAAGGAAGGCGAAGGTAGTGCCGTAGAGGATGGGCCGGCCTATGGTATCGGCCCGGCCCATCTCTTCAATGAGCCCCTTGCGCAGCAGGGTGCGCAGCACGCCATCGGAGTTGACCCCCCGGATCGCCTCGATCTGGGCGCGGGTGATCGGCTGGCGGTAAGCGATGATGGACAATGTTTCCAAGGCGGCTTGGGAAAGGCGACCTCTGCGTTCCAGTCCCAGAAACCGCTCTACATAGGCGGCCAGAGAGGGGGCTGTGACCAGTTGTACCCGATCCTTCACCCGTTGCACCCGGAGCCCGCGTTCCCGGTAGGTTATCTCCAGTTCCTGGAGGGCTGCTTCCACCGCTTCAGGGGTAGCCTCCAGGACTTGGGCCAACCGCTTGAGGGAGACAGGCTCCTCGGCGACGAAGAGCAGCCCCTCCACCAACGCTGCCAAGTTAGGGGGAGCGGGGGCGGTCGGTGAGGGGCTGGACCCTTCCGGGCTGTCTGGTCGCTCGTCTTGGGGTGTCGTCGGCCTCTCTTTCACGGGGTGCGTCAGCCGTTCAGAGAAGGGTGGAGGGAAGCCCCAGGCCAGCGGTGAACTCTACAGGAATCCCCAACCCGTTGAGAAGGTTTTGGAGGGCCTGCCAGAATTCCGGTGGAGCGAAGAAGTAGAGCACCGCTCCGATGACCAGCCCGGCGATCACCAGGGCAACGACACAGCCGCAGCCGTACATCAGCCAGCTAGAGCCCCTTCGGGGCTCGGGGTAGGCTGCCGGTGCGGGAGC
>WFUY01000467.1 GCA_015484715.1 Thermoflexales bacterium
CTCGGAGGGGGGCTCGACCGGCGGCGTGGGCGTCGAAGCGTTCCCCGGCCAGGGGATGCGCAACCGCTGCCCCACCCAGATGGCGTTGGGTGCCGCCAGCCCGTTGAAGTACTGGATGGCCCGGTACTTGCTCTGGTCGCCGTAGAAGCGGCCGGCGATGGCCGTCAGCGCGTCGCCCGGCCGGACGGTGTAGGTATCCGCTTCCACCCCCCAGTCTCCCAGGAAGGGCGCGGCCTGGGCCAGGACGGCGGGATCGCGGATCTCCTCGTCGGAGCGGCCCTCCCAGGCCAGCTTGGCCTGGAGCCGGCGCAGGACTCGAGGGTCGTCCAGAGAGGGTGCAGGACCGGGGGCCGGCGTGGGAGCAGCCTCCTCCAAGCCGACGATGAGAATGCCGGTGTAGTAGTGGTGTAAGATGGCTCGGTGATCCTTGCCCTGGCGGGCCAGTTCGCGGGTGCCGTACTGGCAGAGGCCGACGCCGTGGGAGTGGCGGGCCAGCCACTCGCGGGTCGTCTCGTGGAAGCGGAGGCTACCGCAGGGGCAATCAACAGGGCGGCACCAGGGAGCCGAGTCGGGGGTCCAGCCGGCCTGGCCCGGCGTGCGGGTGCGCCCCTGACACCAGGCGCTGAAGTAGGCGGTGGCGATGCGCTCGCCGTACTTGAGGTACTGGCCGGCGGTGGCCTGGATGGCAGCATCGGTGTTGGGATGGGGCTCAGCGCCCCAGGCCTGGCAGTGGGTCGTCGTGCAGATGTCGGCCCCACGCTCCGAATGGCGGGGGGCCGCGATGGCGGCCATCGCGTAGGTGCGGGCAGCAACGGCCTGGGCCTTCAGCGCTTCCAGCGGCCAGATTGCGGGCATCTCCTGGGGAACCACCCGACGCAGATAGGCCTCCAGGTCCATCACCTGCACGCCGCCGTCGGGCATCAGCACACGGATCGTCTTCTTCGAGGACATAGACCACGTCTCCTTCGGTCCGAGGGGAAAACCGTCCGGGTCGTCACCAGCGATGATAGCATGGTTTGGGCAAAACTTCAAGCAACCCGGGGACCCTCCCGCAGGTTCCCCCAGGGCCTGGAGAGCGTCGCAGGCAGCCACCGATAAGCTTTGCTGTCGCCGGGCACCGCGGGACCTGCGGGAGGGTGACCATAGAGCGATGAAAAAGCGGGGCGGCCTTGTCAATCCCTGCCAACAGCGGTATAATGGATGGTGCGTGGGGAAGTGTCGGAACTGGCAGACGAGCGTGACTTAGGATCACGTGGGTAGCCCCCGTGCGGGTTCGAGTCCCGCCTTCCCCACCTGGCCAGGCTCTGGCAACAGGGCCTTTTTGTATGACTATCGAGGACCGACCGCCGACCGCCGCTCCCTTTTCCCTTGATGCCGGTGGTCGGCGGTCTACAGTCCACAAAACGAGAGCAGGAGGTCCCTTGAACGTTACGGTCGAAGATTTGGGCAGCCACGAGGTCCGCCTCACCATTGAGGTGGATCAGGAGCGGGTAGAGAAGGCCCTGCGCAGGGTCGCCCGCCGCATATCCCGGCAGGTCAGCATCCCAGGCTTCCGGCGGGGCCGGGCTCCCTACCGGGTCGTGCTTCAGCGCTTCGGACGCGAGACGCTCTTGAGCGAAGTGGCCGAGGACCTGGCCGAAGAGGTGATCGAAGAGGCCCTTGACTCCCACGAGATCAAGCCCTTCCGCCCCGTCAAACTGGAGGACCTGCAGCTCGATCCGCTGGTCTACAAAGTTCGCGTGCCCCTTCCCCCCACCGTGGACCTGGGGGATTACCGCTCCCTCCGCCTCCCCTACGAGGAGGTCACGGTGGATGAAGCGGAGATCGAAGCGGAACTGGAGGCCCTCCGCCAGGACTACGCCATCCTCTCGCCCGCCGGCGATCGCCCAGCAGCGCTGGGAGACCAGGCTTCGTTGGAAATCGAGGCCCACCTGGAAGGCGAGGAGGAAGAGCCCTTCCTGGACGAGGAGTTCTCCCTGGTCCTGGAGGCCGATGCCACCTTCCCTGCTCCCGGCTTCGCCGAGCAGATCGTGGGGATGAAGGTCGGCGATGAGAAGCGCTTCACCCTGACCTACCCAGACCCCTTCGAGCCCAACCCGGAGCTGGCCGGGCGCACAGCCACCTTCACCGTCCGGCTGACCGACCTGCAGAACCGAGAACTGCCCGACCTGGACGATGACCTGGCCCGGACGGTGGGGGATTACGATTCGCTGGAGGAGCTGCGGGCAGCGATCCGGGAGAGGATTCGGGAAGAGGCTCAGCAGGAGGTGGATGAGCGCTATCTGGACCAAGCCATCGAGACCCTGCTGGATCACGCCCGGGTTAGCTATCCCCCTGTCCTGGTGGAGGAGGAGATAGATGCCCTGGTCGAAGAGCTGGAGGAGCGATTGAAGGAGCACCATCTCTCCTTCCAGGACTGGCTTCGGCTTCAGGGCAAGACGGAGGAAGCCCTGCGGGAGGAGTTTCGTCCTCGGGCGGAACGCCAGATCCGTCTCGCACTGGTCCTCAGCACCCTTGCCCAGGCCGAACAGTTGGCGGTGACCGAGGAGGAGATCGAGGATGCCATCATCGCCACCAGCGCCCGCTACCCGGGCATCGAGTCGGAAGTGCGGCGCCATCTGTCCAGCGAGGAGGGCATCTCGGCCCTCACGATCCGGCTGATGACCAACAAGACTCTGCAACGTCTCGTGGAGATCGTCAAAGGGGAAGCGCCGCCGCTCCCCGGCGAGGAGGAAGGGGAAGGCGAAGAGGCCGGCGAGGAAGCCCCCGGCGAGGGGATGCCCGAAGAAGCCCTGCAAGAAGCTCCGGAGGCGGAACAGCAGCCGGCCGGGGTCTCCGACGAAGAGGTGAAGCAGGAGGCCGTCGAGGAGGTGCCGACCGAGGCACCGGCGGAGCCTTCCGATGTTAAAACCGCTCAGACTCAGGAGGGCGCTCCCGCTGCCGAGGCGGCGGTCGCAGCAACCTCCGGCGAGGAGACCAACGAGGGAGACAACCATCCAGAAGATGGCTGAGAGGCCAAGGAGTGTGCGATGCGCAGTGGGGAGCTTTACAACTTGATTCCGATGGTCATCGAGAGCACCGGGCGTGGCGAACGCGCCTACGACATCTACTCGCTGCTCTTGAAAGAGCGAATCGTCTTCCTGGGAACGCCCATCAACGATCAAGTAGCCAACCTGATCGTGGCCCAGCTCCTCTTCCTGAACCGGGAGGACCCGGAGAAAGAGATCCAGATGTACATCAACTGCCCCGGGGGGTCCATCTACGCAGGGCTGGCCATCTACGACACGATGCAGATGATCCAGGCCCCGATCTCCACCTTCGCGGTGGGGATGACGGCGAGTATGGGGACGGTACTGCTGGCGGCGGGTGCGCCAGGCCGACGTTATGCCCTCCCCCACGCCACCATCCACACCCACCAACCGTGGGGTGGGGCGTCGGGTCAGGCCACCGACATCGAGATCCAAGCCAAGGAGATCCTGCGCCTGCGAGAGCGGTTGAACCGCATCCTGGCCCACCATACGAGACAGCCGCTGGAACGGATCGAGCAGGACACCGAGCGGGATTTCTATATGGACGCCCAGGCCGCCAAAGAGTACGGGCTGGTGGACCACGTCCTGGAGCCGCTGAAAGGGGAGCCGCTGAAGACCGAGGAGTCGTAACCGGAGCCAACCCTAGACGGAACTTCAAGCCCCTGGTCTCCTCGATGGGAGGTCAGGGGCTCTGCTTGCCCCGAGCGGCCCGGTGAGCCGCCCTGCCCGCTAGGCCACACCGGTAGGACGCTGGTGGGGGGCGCGGAGGGGAGGCAAGCTTAGCGTCGCGTACAGAGTCCAGATGGTGAGCACCACCGCGTAGAAGCCGGCCAACCCTGCCAACAACAGCCCGTAGTCCAAGAGGGGACGGATGGCAGCCCGCCAGACCTGGGCCAGGTGGGGCTCAGCCAGCATGGTCAGCCCATAGGGGCCGTAGTCCACGATGTGGAAGAAAGTGGCGACGATGAAGAGCAAAGTGGCGAAGAAGAGGGACTGGAGGTAGAAGTGCTCTTTGAAGGAAATCCACCCCAACCAGCGCGTATCTCGGCTCAGGAGGCGGATCAGGAGGTAGGTGGTTCCCGCATAGGTGAAGAGGATGAAGGTCCCCCC
>WFUY01000468.1 GCA_015484715.1 Thermoflexales bacterium
CCTCGGTCCAGGCGGTGTAGGCGAAGACCGTCTCCCCCGGCGGCACCTGGTTGGGCAGCGACGCGGTGCCCGAGGGCGGGTTGGAAGCCCAGACGATGGTGGTGCTGCCGTCGGGGTTGGTGTAGAGGGCCGTGGGCGCCGGCTGGATGCTGGCCCAGGTGGTGGTGAAACCGGGCTGCAGCGTCTCGGTGACGATCACGTCGCTCAGCGGGCCGTCCCACAAGTTCTTGAAGGTGCTGGTGATGCGGATGGGGACGCCGGCTTCGTAGGCGGGGATGACGCGGCAGCCGACGGCGTCGGTGTAGGTCTGGCAGAGGGTGCCGTGGAAGCCGGCCCGGCGGCCCATCGCCCACAGCAGCACGTCTATGACCTGGGGGTAGTCCTCCACCTGGTCCGAGGGATGGCCGTTCATCAGGATGACCCGCCCCTTGCCGTAGGTGGCGGTCAAGAGGGCCGGCGCGCCGGGGGCGGTGGTGTCGCCGTCGTAGTGGGCGACGACGCTGACGCCGGCCGTGGCGCTGAGGCGGGGTTCGTTGAGGACGTAGGTCGTCAGCTCCAGCCAGGAGAAGGTGAGGGGATGGTCGGGCAGGTCGAGGGCGAGGGCGGCCCGGTTGTCCAGGTCGGTGACCCGACTGGTCAGGTCCACCGTGCCGGTGGGCACGAGGCCGGCCGCCTGGGCCAGCCAGGCCCCGTCGGACTGGGCGTAGAGCCAGCCGCCCTGCTCGACGAAGCGCCGCAGCGCCTCCAGACCGTCGTCACCCAGGGAGGCGGCCACCTCCTCGGCCCAGCCCAGCCGGAAGGCGGGGATGATGAGCAGGTCATAGTTGGTCAGGGCTCCGTTGAGGATGGCCGTCTCCGTGACGACGGTGAAGCGGTTGCTCCAGAGGTAGACGCGGAAGAGCTGCTCGAAGTCGCCCCGCTCCCAGACGACGGTCTGGTCGAACTCGTCCCGCAGCCCGCTGTCGAAGAGGGCGATGCGGATGGGGTGCAGGGCGAAGGCGCGGGAGATGGTAGCCCCACCGGCCAGGTTGTAGGTGGTGAAGGGGCCGCTCAGGTCGCCCAGCACCGAACCGGCGGGGAAGCTGAGGGTGCCCTGGAGGGGCGTCGCCATCCAGGCCAGGTCTTCCCGCTCGTAAATGGCCTGGAAGAGGGCTCGGTAGGCCTCTCGCCGCTGGGTGGCGTCGGTCTGTCCGGCCCCCATCGGCGTGAGCCGGGTGCCGGGGGGGAAGGCGACCTGCATCGCCCCCAGGGCGGGGCCTGAAGCGGTGTGGGGAGACGAGAGGGCTGTGGGCCCCGCGCCGGAACCGGCCCACAGCGCCGAGGGCATCAGGGCTATCAGGACCAGGAGCGCCCCGACGCCAAGGACGAAGACCAGGGAGAAGCGGATAAAACGTGCCATTGTGTCCCTCCTCACGACGATCAGGATCCGATCGAAGGCCAAACCGCCGCAGCCATGTGCCCGTCTTCACATCCCCGATGTTGGCATGGTAACACAGGCTGGCGGGAGGCTCAATAGGGCTGTGGTACCTTTTCGGGAGCGGTCGGGGGGCCTGTACGGCCGGTGCTCCGACGGCAACGGGATCCCGTTGGCCGAGGGGGTGCTGGCCGGAGGGATGGGGAACGCGCCCCAGAGCGGGCTGGCGGTTCGAACCGGGGAGACGAAGGTGGTGAGTTCCTCCAGAGGCCAGCGCAATCCCCTTTTTACGCCTCTTTTACGTCCCCTTTATCACCCCTTTACGGACAGCGGGCTCCTCTTATGCTATGGTATAGGCAGCGAATGGTGCCGGTGTCTTCTGACGCTACTTTCCAGGCAACAGCAATGTCCTTCTGGAAGCACGGAAACGAAGAGCCCTGGTCTGCTGTCTTCTCCCGCCTCGCTCCAGGCCAGCCCTACGCTGAGAGCGCCGATCGGTTGCTGGCGCTCTCAGGGTGGCCCCTGACGGGCCTCTACTGGCTCGACCGGGAACGAGGCCACTTCGTCCTGGAAACCCTGCGGGACCGGCGAACGGGGGCCTCATCGGCCGAGCGCTCCTCAGGGGAGATGGCAGCGGCTCCCCTGCCCATCGCCACAGCCTCCTCGCTGGAGGAAGAGAGCGCCCTTCCTTTGATCATCCCCTTTGACGAGGGGTGGGCCGAGGCCCGATGGGTCTCGACGACGGCCGGCTCTCTCTTCTCCTTGCCGCTGCGCGATCGGGTGGGCGAGGTAGTCGGGCTGCTCCAGGTGGGACCTACCGAAGGGAGCCTCAGTCGTGCCCAGCAGCGCCGACTGGAGGCCCTCGCCCTGCCTCTCGCCCACGCCTTTGCCCTGCTTCGGGCGTGGAATGCCTTGGCCGAGGAACTGGGTGAGCTGCAAACGCGGATGGAGATCAGCCAGCAGATGCTTCGCTCTACCCTCGATCTGGAAGATTTCATCGCCTTGCTTCTGGATCTGGCCATCAAGGCGACCCGGAGCGAGGCCGGCTTCGTCGCCATCGGCACCCACGAGGAGTCCCTGACTGTGCGGGCCGCTCAGGGGCTGCCCGAAGGGTTCCTGGAAGAGGTGGACCTGACACCCGATGAGGGGCTCTTCGCCTGGTTGCCGGAGACCCGCTCCCTGGTGGTCCACGACGTCGTGTCCATCCAGGCGATGGGTGTGCGAGCCATCGTCGCAGTCCCCCTGGTAGAGGGGGAGCGGGTGTTGGGGGTCTTCGCCCTGCTCAACCTCCAGCGGCCGGCCCGCTTCGATGCCCACACCCTCCGTTTCCTGGAGATCTTCGCCGACCAAATTCGGCTGATGCTGGCCAACAGCACCCTGCTCGAGGACCTCAAGAAGCGCTACATCGCTACCCTTCATGCCCTGGCTCAGGCCCTGGATGCTCGCTATCCCTACACCGAGCACCACCATCGGCGTGTTGCTCAGGTCGCCATGGCCGTTGCCCGGGAGCTGGATCTGGACCCGGAGCAGCAAGAGCACCTGCGCATTGCGGCGCTCGGACACGACGTGGGGATGTGTGGCATCGTCGAGGCGGAGCGGGGCTTCCGGGCCGATTTCCACCATCCCACCATTGGTGCCCAGATCTTCGATGCGCTCCCCTTGGACCCTGCGATCGGGGCGACCATCGCCAGCCATCACGAGTGGTATGATGGATGGGGGTTCCCTCAGGGCCTCAAGGGCGAGGAGATCCCCCTGACTGGGCGTATCCTGGCCCTGGCCGAATTCGTCGTGGAGACGATCACCGATGACCCGGTACGTCCCGGCCTTTCCTCCGATCGGCTGGCCAACGCGCTGCGGCAGCGCCGGGGAACCCAGTTCGACCCCCAGGTTGTGGATGCCTATCTGAGGATTATCGGAGCGATGGAAGAGAAGGGAACAGTTGGACCCTGAGAGGTCTTGAGAACGATGAAGGAAGCACAGACGATGAAGATCGAGGCGCAGAAGGTGGACAACGTCACCGTGGTCGTGGTCGAGGGCGAGATTGACACCCTGACGGTGCCTCAGCTTCACGAGACTTTCGACCGACTGGTGGCCGCCGGAGAGCAGAACTACGTGATTGACCTGGCCGGTGTGCCCTTTATGGACAGTTCCGGCCTGGCAGCTCTGGTCAAGCTCTTCAAGCGCATCCGCATTGGACACGGGGACGTGCGGCTCTGCCGTGTCCGGCCCGAAATCCGCAAGATCTTGGAATTGACCCGCCTGGATCGGGTCTTCGAGATCTACGAGGACCGGACCTTGGCCGTGGCAAGTTACCGTGAACAGGGGTGATACAGGCAGCGACTGCCTCAACAGAAGCCGGGGGGACCATCCTGAGGTGCGGGGTCGGTCCCCTGGCTGCTGATTTAAGGAGGCGTGCTGAGAGTGGGGATGCAGGGCGGGAGCGAAGAGCGGCTGGAGTTGCGCGGCGGGCCGGAGATCATCCGCCAGGCGCGGGAGTGGGCGACGGCTCAGGCTCGCCGGGCAGGGCTCTCCGGCGAAGCGATCGCGGAGATCTGTCTCTTATACACATC
>WFUY01000469.1 GCA_015484715.1 Thermoflexales bacterium
ATCCAACTTCCTTCACCTTTGACCGGACGATCCGTCTGAACGGCTACGACCTGGTCCAGAGCGGGACCACTATGACCGTCACCCTGCACTGGGAGGCCCTGGCATCGCCGCCGGAGGACCTGACCGTCTTCGTCCACCTGCTGGACGAGGCCGGGCGGTTGGTGGCCCAGCACGATGGTCCACCACGCGATGGAAACTATCCTGCTTCCTGGTGGCGGCCTGGTGATCGGATCGTAGATGAGCACCCCCTGGCGTTGCCCGCCGGAGTGAACCTGCAGGGCCACCACCTCCGGGTGGGGCTCTACACCTGGCCCGATGGTCGGAGGCTCCCCGTCACCGACGAGGAGGGCCGAGTTCTGCCCGACGACGCGGCGACGCTAACCCTCCCCTAACCGTGTCCCAATCCTCGCTCACCTTCCCGCCATTTGGGAAGCGCCGCCCTTTCCCATCGCAGACCTTCCTTTGCTTTTTCCTAACTTTTCTCTAACCGATTTCTAACCACTTTTCAGTATCTTTAGAATGACGTACAAGCCTGCCGAGAGGTTCCAGAGACCTTACCTCGTGAGGATAACCCCAGCGCTTCTCCGCGCCTTCAGGAAGGGCTGGGGTTACCGTTTGACACCGGGTTAACAGCGGGCGCCGGGTTCTCCTTGTGCTGCCAGGAGCCGGGCTCCCGAATCCCAACGAACGCCACAGCCTGAGAAAGGAGGTGATCGCCCTCGATAGATGGCCCTGTGGACCTGTCTGCATCTCAGGAGCGTCCCGTTCACTTCTGTGACATCGTCCGTTGGAACATCCTAGTTTCCAAGGAGGAAGCGTCGTGAAAAAGCTGCTTTTTAGCGTGATGGTGATCGTGCTGCTGGCTGCTACCTGGATCCCGGCCAGTGCCGAGGGCGGTGGTGGAGACACGGTCGCCGTCCTTATCCTGGCCAAGGGCTCGACCGATGCGCTGGTCAGCCAGATCGAGGCTGCCGGCGGGACGGTGAAGTATCAGTACAAGAACGTCCCCGCCGTGGCCGCCGAAATCCCTGCGAGTCAGTGGGATGTCGTCTCCACCCTTCCCGGCGTCGTCAAGGTGGAGAAGGACAGCATCGTCTACCTCGACGATGATCCCACCTACGGCAAGAGCCACGGTGCACCCAACTTCTTCACCGTTGAGGAGATGGAAGGGGTCGAGGTCCAGGCGGTGGACCCCGAGGCCATTGACGTGGAGGCGCTGCCGGAAGGGTACGCCAACTTCCTCTACACGGGTGCCTTCCTCGCCTGGCTTCAGACGGGCTTCGGTGCGGGCAGCGTCGTGGCCGTCGTGGACACCGGCACCACCCCCGTCTATCCCTGCCTCACCGGGTCGGTCATCGGGGCGCCGGGCTATCCCGAGGGCTACAACGCCACCGGCGATGGCGTCTCCCCCATTGACCCGACCAACCACTGGCACGGTACCTTCGTGGGCGGGGTGATCGCCTCCCACTGCGTCCTTGACTTCTCTTCCGACCCCACCAACCCCCTCTACCAGGCCATCTCCGCCTACCTGCCCTGGCCGCCCAACTTCGTGCCGGTCATCGGTCAGGCTCCTGCGGCCAAGCTCTACCCGGTCAAGGTCTTCCCCCAGGACGGCAGCGGTGTCCCGACCTCCGTCATCCTGGACGGGCTGGACCACATCCTGACCCTGAAGAAGAACGACTTGCTGGACATTGACATCGTCAACATGAGCCTGGGCGGCCCCACCGTCTACGATGGTCGAGACACCTTCGACACCTTCATCCGCGAGCTGAAGAAGGCCCGGATGCTGGTGGTGGCCTCGGCCGGCAACGAGGGGCCGACCCCCAACAGCGTGGGCTCGCCGGCCACCTCCTACGACTCCCTCTCCGTCGGGGCCCTGGACTACGCGCCCTCCTCCCGGGTCCTCTACGAGTACTTGGGCCTCACCCGAGGGCCTGACGGCGTGCCCTACAACGGTGACGAAGGACCGGGGATGGGCATGGTGATGCGCCCCACCGATGAGACCCGCGTGGCCAACTTCTCCAGCCGGGGTCCCCTGAGCGATGGCCGGGCCGGGCCCGATATGTCCGCCCTCGGTCTGTGGAACTTCCAGCAGGCCCCGCAGGGGTACTTCATGTGGGCCGGCGGCACCTCTTTCTCCGCGCCCACGGTATCCGGCGGTGCAGCCCTGCTCAACGCTTGGTGGGAGGCCCAGGGGAAGGAGACCCATCCCATCGTCCTGCGCAAGGTCCTAATGGGTGGTGCCAACCCCTACGTTGTCGGCCCCGCCTGGCAGGACATCAACACTCAGGGTTGGGGTGCTCTGAATGTGCCTGCTTCCCTGTTCATGCTGCAGACCAAGAACTGGCACTTCAGCACCATCGTCAAGACGGGCGCTCTCAAGTCCAACATCCTGCCCAAGGCCAAGAAGAACAAGGTGGACACCTGGGAGAGCGATGTCATCACCCTCAACCCCAGCGAGTCCATTGACTTGGTCTGGGACATCAGCCGCTACACCAGCAAGGTGACCATCGAGGTCTTCGACGTCACCACACCCGACAACTCGGCCTACGCCTACTGGCCCAACGCCCTGGAGGTCCGGCTCCAGAGCGCCAAGCGCACGGCCGTGGACCATCCGGTCGGCGTCTACTGGTACCCCTTCTGGTACGGCGACTCCTTCGACATCGTGGTCGAAGACGGCCCGTGGACCTTCTGGGGTATCCCCTGGACCTACCAGCCGATGGAGCCGGGGAAGATGAAGCTGACCCTCATCGGGGACTTCTCCAACGAGGCTCCCGTCAGCTTCAAGGTGCGCGTCACCCGTGAGAACTTCCGCACGCCCCTGCGTCACCCCGTCGCTGCTGGTCCCATCAACCAGGGTGATGCTTTCCTGGTCCCTGTCTCCGTGGATCCGGGCACCAGCCGGGTGACCTTCGATCTGAACTGGCACCGCAAGTGGAACAAGTTCCCCACCAGCGACATTGACATGTTCGTCTTCGACTCCGCCTTCAACCTGGTGTCGTGGGATGGGGCGACGCTCAACGCGCCGGAGCGGGCTGTCATTGACAACCCGACGGACACCCTGTACTACGTCTACATCCAGGGCTACGAGATGTACAAGCCCGACTACTTCAAGCTCTACGTGACAACCGAGTAGCCCTCCGACCGCCGAACGGGGGTGTCCGGAGAACCAGCAAGGGGAGAGCAGATGCTCTCCCCTTGCCCTTTGCAGGAACTATCCTGTGCCCTTCCGGGGGGCAGGCTCCACACCCACCCGTGCAAGCTGCTCGTGGGCCGGAATTCCCATTCCGGTGGCTACCGGGAGTCTCCTCCTACCAGGCCCACGAGAAGGCCGACCTACGAGCCTTCACACAGGACGAGGCGTTCTTCATCGGCGCGGTATTCGTATGTCTTCCCCCCGTGCTCCAGCTCGATCAGGAACCCCTCGGTCGGGACCTGCTCGTAGCTCTCGCCAGGCTGGGGGCACCCCAGGCTGGTGTCGGGCCACTGGGTGATCTTGATGAAGCGAACCTGGATCTCGTCTACAGGCACGCCCAGCCGGGCTGCCAGGTCCTGCCGAGCTCGCTCCGAGGCCTGGGCCGCCGCGCCCACCCTGCCCTTGGAGGGGGCCAGGGGGGTCTTGGCCGGTTGCTCGCAGATGAGGGCGCGGTTGTTCCCCACTCGCACGTCGTACTCCTCACCGCCGGCCCGCAGGAGGATCCGATAGCCCGGCGTGATGACCTGCAGGTACATCATGCCCTTCTGGGGGCATCCCAGGCTGCTATCCGGCCAGCGGACGGCTACGGCGTTGACCACCTCGATGGCCGCTTCGGCGATACCCGTCTGGGTGGCAACCGTCTCCTTCGCCAAGGCCAGCGCTTCTTCCAACGTCATCAGACCCATCTCTATCCCTCCAGGCTCTGTGATGACCCCCGTGTCTGGGGGGATCGGAACCGTTATCGTCCCCGACGGGGCCATAGGGGGCGTGGACCGGGGCATGGGCGAGCTCAACGGCGAGGCTCCGCTCCCTCCTTTCGCACCTAGAGGGGAGGTCTGCGCCGGTGTAGATAGCGTCTCCCCGGCACAGCCTGCCACGAGGAGCGCCAGGAATCCTAGAAGAAAGGTCCAGGTCCAAAACCGTATGGGCTTCATCGTCCTCTCACCTCCTTGCATTGGTCTTCCAACACCCACCGCCGACCGTGTCTCGTCTGTGAGGAGATGCTTGAAGGTGCTGGGCGGTGGCACGTTGCCGGGGCTCACAATCCTGCATCTACCCTTTTAAGACGCTAAAGGTGGCGCAAAGGTTCCCTGTCGGAGGGCGTGTAACTGTTCACCCTCCTGCAGGTTAGGCGCGTTTCCGATGCGAAACCGTGTTTCAAACAGCCCATCGGAACTGAAAGCGCCCTCGACCGGGGACCTGCGGGAGGGTAGGCTGAACAGGTACGAGGGCGTTTGACTGCGGGACCGGGTTGGTGTACAATCCAGCCCCAGCTTCATGCCCACCCTCCTGCAGGTCATGCAGACCTGGAACCTGCGGGAGGTTCCTGCAAGGGGGAGAAGGAGAATGGCGTTGGACTTTCTGGAACGATTGGCGCAAGGCCCCATCCTCTGCGACGGCGCGATGGGCACCTACCTCTACAGCAAAGGGGTGCCCCTGGATCGCTGCTTCGACGCGCTGAACCTGGACGAACCGGCCCTGGTCGAGGGCATCCATCGGGAGTACATCGCCGCCGGGGCTGAGATCATCGAG
>WFUY01000470.1 GCA_015484715.1 Thermoflexales bacterium
GCAGTAGGGGGTGCCGTGGGAGCGGCCTGGCCGCCACAGGCAGCCAGGACCAGCACCAGGGCGAGGACTGCCACCGATAATCCGATCGTCATACGGCGCTTGCTCTTGATCACGCGATTATCCTCCCTCTCAGTCCAGACTCTTCAGGAAGTCCAACAGGTCTTCTAGGTCTTCGTCGCTCATCGTCCAGCGGGGCATTGGCCATTCCAGCGGTTCTCCCGCCGGGTTGAGCCCCTGGGTGATGGCGCGTTTGATGGTCTCGTCGGTGTAGGGGGGATGCTCTTCCGCCCCTTCGTCGTGCTCCATCTTCTCAGCGGTCAGGGTCTTGTAGCGGATGTCAGGGGCGACGAAGGTTTCCATCATCATCCGCACGGTGCCACCACGACCATCGGGGCCGTGACAACGGGCGCAGGTGAGCGCACCACGGCCCATCATCGGCCCCATCCCCATATCCGGGACGATGGGGGTGCCCCGCTGGCTGGTGGCGGTGAAGTAGATCTGCTCGCCGTTGGAGCGGAATTGGCGTCCGAAGCCAAATCCCCGTCCGCGCCAGCCCCCGGCGGTGCAGCCGGCCAGGATGAGGGCCAGCCCCAGGAGGACAAGGCCTCGGAGGCCGGGTCTGGCGTATCGGAAGCGTGGTTGGTTGGGTGTTTCTGTGTCCATACTCTGTCCTTTGTGAACTCTGTCGGTTCGGATCCGCCTTCTCCCGCCCCCGGTCGGCGGATGAGGATCCGCCGGGGGCTTGGGGAAGCGGAGTCCGACGGATCGTGGGTTTCTCCTCTCCTGCTCCCCCCGATGGACAATCTGGCGCAAGAGAAAGCCTGAGGAGGGGAAGAGCGCCGGACCTGTCCCCCCCGCTGCGCCGGATAGCGTGTCCGGCAGGAGGGGATAGCGGTCAGACGGGCTCCCGCAGGTATCCCCCGGCCTGCAGCAGCCTGCGAACGTGGTGGCTGTTGACGCCGAAGCCGATCAGCACCTCGCCGTCAATGACGAGCGTAGGGGTGATGAAGCGACCGGCCAGGCTCTTGAGTTCGTCCATGTAGAGGGGGTTGGTGGTGACATCCTTCTCGGTGAAGGGGATGTTGTGCCGGGCGAAGAACCTCTTCGCCGCCTGGCAGTCGCCTCACGTGGGCTGGGTGTAGAGGACGACGCCTCTGGGTCTGCGGTGGAAGAGTCGGCGAAACATAGCGTTGCTCCTTGGCAGGGTTTCATCGGTCGGGGTTCGTCCCTGAGGCGATGAATGCCTGCCCCCCGATGAGGATTTGTGCCCCCAGTATACACCAAGGTCGGAAACCCGACCACGGCCATTTGGCCTATTGCTCCCTCGCTGTTTGGCCTGGTGTAGGCAGCGCCCTTTTGGGAGCTTCGAGCGCCTGTGGTTCGGCCAGAGGTCCCCCATAAAAAAACGGATGGCTGTCAACGAATTGGGAAATGGATTAAACGGATGGGAAACCCTCTCCGTTCGATCCGCTTCCCCAGTCCGTTGACAGCACCCGTTCACAGCATCCGCTGACAGCGGCTTGCCTACTATTGAAATGAAAGTGAAATGAAAGCTGTCAGCGGATTCGGGAGCCGATTGAGCGGACGGGATCCTCTCCGTTCAACCCGCTCCCCCGATCCGCTGACAGCATCCACTGACAGCTACTCAGCCTCGGCCGCCGCCGGCCTCGGCACCCCGCAGAACTGGTGGTAGTCAATGAGCTCCGTCACCGTGGGGTTCTCGCCGCAGACGGGGCAGTCGGGCGCGGGGGGCACCGAGACCTCCGTGAACTCGCCATCGAGGGCGTCGTAGAGGAGCAGCCGCCCGATCAGCGGTTCGCCGATCCCCAGGATGATCTTGATGGCCTCCATGGCCTGGAGGCTGCCCATGATGCCCGGCAGGACCCCCAGGACGCCGGCCTCGGCGCAACTGGGCACCAGTCCCGGTGGAGGCGGCTCCGGGAAGAGGCAGCGGTAGCACGGCCCTCCCCGGGCCGGGTCGAAGACGGTCAACTGCCCCTCGAAGCGGAAGATGCTGGCGTCCACCAGCGGCTTCCCCAGCATCACGCAGGCGTCGTTCACCAAGTAGCGGGTGGGGAAGTTGTCGGAGCCGTTGATCACCACATCGTAGTCGCGCAGCACCTCGAAGGCGTTGGAGGAGTCCAACAGCACAGGGTGGCCAACGACCTCGACATCGGGGTTGATGCTGTGCAGGGTGTCGGCCGCCGACTCCACCTTAGGCCGACCGATGTCCTCGGTCTTGTGGAGGATCTGGCGCTGCAGGTTGCTCAGGTCCACCACGTCGTGGTCCACGATGCCGATGGTGCCCACGCCC
>WFUY01000471.1 GCA_015484715.1 Thermoflexales bacterium
ATGTAGATGCGCACGGTGTACCCCTCGGCGGCCAGCCCCTCCTGCAGGTCCCGCCGGATGCCGTGCAGCATCTGGAACTCGAAGCGGTCGCGGGGCACCTGGTGGGCGGCCTCCCAGGCGCGGGTGGCGGCGATCATCTTCTCGTCGTGGGTGGCGACGGCCAAGTAGGCCCCCTTCTCCAGCGCCTCACGGCTGAGCAGCAGTTCCATCAGGTTGACGAAGTTGGTGTTCACGTCGGCCTTCTTGGGGAAGGCGATGGTGGGGGGCTCTTTGTAGGCCCCTTTGCACAGCCGGATGTTGGCGATGCCTTCCTCGATGAGTTGCCGCACATCCCGCTCGCTGCGGTAGAGGTAGGCTTGGATGACGACCCCCAGGTTGTCGTAGCGCGACCGCAGGCGGCGGTAGATCTCCAAGGTCGCGTCCGTGTAATCGGAGCTTTCCATGTCAATGCGGACAAAGGTGCCGATCTCCTGAGCCTTCGCCACCACCCGCTCCAGGTTCTCCTCGGCCAGACCTGGGCCGATGTCCAGCCCCAACTGGGTGAGCTTGACGGAGCAGTGGGGGATGTGCCCGTTCCAGCCTCCCTCCTGGTGGATCCGCTCCAGGAGCTCCACGTACTCGTCGGCCGCCCGCCGGGCGTCGGCCTCGTTGTAGACGTTCTCCCCCAGGTGGTCCATCGTGGCGTGGATGCCCCGGGCCTGAAAGGCGCGGACGGCGGCCATCGCGTCGTCCAGCGTCTCGCCGGCGACGAAGCGGAGGGAAGCCCGCCGCGCCAGCGGAAACCCCATCACGAACCGACGGGCCAGATCATTCCTCGACAGATAGAGAAAGAGCGGTCGCAACATATCCGACCTCCTGATGCGCTGTATGCGGAGGGGGGCTGCGGGTTCAGAGGGCGACGACGCTCCCCAGCCCCCGGCGCTCGGCGGCCGCCAGGACCTGAGCAGCGGCGGCCACGTCTTGCACCGCGACCCCCACCGACTTGAAGAGGGTGATCTCCTCCGGCGTCGTCCGACCGGGTTTGAGGCCGGCAACGATCTCGCCGATCTCGGCCTCCAGGTGGTCCTCGGTGATCAGCCCGCGCTGCAAGGGGATGATCAGGTCACCGGCCTCGGCCAGGGCGGCGGGCCGATGGTCCACCACCACGCGGGCTCGGACGACCGTCTCCGCCGGGATTTCCTGCATCTGGGGCGTGTAGGCACCGATGGCGTTGATGTGGACGCCGGGCTTCAGGTCGGCGTCGTCGAAGACCGGCGTGGCGGAGGTCGTCGCCGTGCAGATCACGTCGGCTTCCCGCACCGCCTCGGCGGGGGTGGCGGCCGGCCGCACCGGGATGCCCAGGCGGGCGCCCATCTCCTCGGCGTAGGCCCGGGCTGCCGGAGGCTTGGGATCGTAGATCCAGGCTTGCTCGATGGGGCGCACGGCGCAGACGGCTTCCAGTTGGGTGCGTCCCTGGACGCCGGCCCCGAAGACGGCGGCCACGTGGCTGTCGGGGCGGGCCAGCAGGTCCGTGGCCGCCCCCGAGGCCGCCCCTGTGCGCAGGGCGGTCAGGACGGTGCCGTCCATCACCGCCGCTGGTCGGCCCGTCGTCGGGTCCACCACGACGACGAGGGCGTGGATGAGGGGGAGTCCCCGGGCCGGGTTGTCGGAGAAGACGGAGACGATCTTGATCGCCATCTGGTCGTCGCCGGCCAGGTAAGCGGGCATAAAAAGGACCAGCCCGTGGTGAGCTGGTACCTCGATGGGGGTGCGCAGGGGCACCGTGGCCCGAGCGGTCGAGAGTTGGGCGTAGGCCGTTTTCATCGCCTCAATGGCCTCCGCCATCGGGAGCGCCTGGCGGACCTCCTCACCGGAGAGCACCCGTAGCTCAAGCATCTTCCCCAATCCTTTCCCGTTTCTCCTCCTCCAGCCTACCGGGCCGAGGAGCCGAAGGCAAGTGGCAACCCTCGCCTCTTCCGGGTGATGTTCCTCACACCAGGGGGAGACCCGGCACCTTCAGGAGAGGGTCTTGTCCAAGGGGGGAAGCTGGTCTAGAAAAGCCTCCACGCTCTCTACCTGGGCGGCCAGGATCACCAGGTCGCTCAGGCGGTCGGGATCCTCGATGGCCTTCAGGCGGTCCTCCAGGGCTTTGCCTTGTCGGTAGGAAAGGTCGAAGCGGGCCATCAGGAGGTTCATAATGTCCTCCCGCCGACCCTTAAGTAGTCCTTGCTGCAGTCCTTGCTGCAGTCCTTGCTGCAGTCCTTGTTGTAGCCCCTGCTGCAGTCCTTGCTGTAGTCCTTGTTGTAGTCCCTGCTGGATCCCCTTTTGGATTCCCTTCTGGATGCCCTCCTCGATCCATTCTTCGATAAAACTCGCCTCGCGCATCAGCTCCACCTCCTCGCGGAAGAAGTCCCACAGGAAATCCCGCTCGAAGTAGCGGCTGGCCACCGTCACCGCGGCCGCGATCAGGTCTGCCCGCCGCTTCTCGTCCTGTTCCTGCAGGATCGGAGAAACGCTTCGGCGTGGTTGCGGGCCAGGAGCTTGAGCACGCGGTCGAAAAGGGTATGCTCTGTCACCGCCTCTCTCTCAGTGAAGGATCTTGCTCAGGAACTCCTGGGTGCGTGGGTGCTTGGGGGCGGTGAAGAGTTCCTCCGGCGTCGTCTCTTCGACGATCTGCCCTTCATCCATAAAGACGATCCGGTCCGCCGCCGCCTTGGCAAAGCCCATCTCGTGGGAGACGACGACCATCGTCATCCCCTCGCGGGCCAGGTCCAGCATCACGTCCAGCACCTCTTTGATCATCTCCGGGTCGAGGGCCGAGGTGGGCTCGTCGAAAAGCATGATCTTGGGGTCCATCGCCAGGGCCCGTGCGATGGCCACCCGCTGCTGCTGGCCGCCGGAGAGTTGGGCCGGATAGCTGTTCGCCTTCTCGGGAATCCCCACCCGGGCCAGGAGTTCCCGTGCCTTGGCCTCCGCTTCCTCAGGGGAGCGTTTGCGGACCACCCGTTGGGCCAGCATCACGTTCTCCAGGGCGGTCAGGTGGGGGAAGAGGTTGAAGAGCTGGAAGACCATCCCGATCTCGGCCCGCACCTTGTTGATGTTCTTCGCCTGGTCCAAGGGGATGCCGTCCACCTCGATGTAGCCCTGGTCAATGGTCTCCAGCCGGTTGATGCAGCGCAGCATCGTGCTCTTGCCCGACCCGCTGGGGCCGATGACCACCACGACCTCGCCGGGATAGACGTCTAGGTCTACCCCTCGCAGGGCGTGGACGTGACCGAAATGTTTGTGCACGTCCCGAAGGATGATGATCGGTTGCTTGCCCATTGCACAGCCCTCCTATCCTCACAAGCGCCCAGGCAACGCCGACTTCCGCTCGATCAGGCGGACGATGATGGACAAGATCAAGGTCATCAGGAGGTAGAGCAGGGCCACCGTGTTGTACCCTTCGAAGGCCCGGAAGGTGCGGGAGACGAAGAGCCGTCCCTGCTGGAGCAGGTCGGGCAGGGCGATGACGGAGATGAGGGAGGAGTCCTTGAGCATGGCGATGAAGTTGTTGCCCAGAGGAGGCAGGATAACCCGGATCGCCTGCGGGAGGATGACGTAGCGCATCGCCTGGGGGTAGCTCATCCCCAAGGAGCGGGCGGCTTCCATCTGGCCCTTGGGGATGGACTCAATGCCGGCCCGGAAGACCTCGGCCAGATAGGCTCCGTAGCCAAAGGCCAGCCCCAGCACCGCCGAGGGGAAGCCCCGTAGGTCCACTTGCTGGTTGGTGGCATCGCGCAGGGCCGGCGTGATGACGTAACCGGCGTACATAATGATAACCAGCAGGGGGATGCCCCGCACCACCTCAACGTAGAGGGTGGAGATGGCGTAGGTGACGGGGTTCTTGGAGACCCGGAAGAGCCCCCCGATCAGGCCCAGCACCAGGGCCAGCGCATAGCCCACCACCGTCGCCTTGAGGGTGAGCATCACCCCGATGCGGTCCCACACGGCGCAGGTCTCCTGCCCCTGAGGGCAGGCGGTGACGAACTGGAGGGCTTTCCAATAGAGCTCCCGTTCCTGGGAGCTGGCGAGAATTCTGCCCACGAAGAGGGTGATCAGCACAATGATGATGACCACCCACCAGGGGACTTCGGCCAGCCAATCTACCAGTGCGCCTCCGACGGACTTGGGACGGGTTCCCTCTCGAACGGTCATGGCTTCTCACCTCTGCGTTGGGGTGGAGATGGGGGATACGGATGGTGGGCTCAGGACGAACCGGGAGCGCTGTCGTGCCTTCAGGCCTCTTCTTCGGCCTGGCCATCGGCCTGATGGAAGACGGCGATCTCCAACTGAGTGACCCGTTGTTCCAATTGGCGGAGCTCCTGGAAGGTGGCCCAGCGTTCGTGGGGGATCGCTTCAGGCTGGATGACTCCTCGCTCGATGAGGAGTTGCTCCAAGGAGCGGAGCGTCGTCTTGATCTCCCACACCTCGTCTTCGAGGCGGGAGACGCGCCGCTCCAGGCTGCTCAGCCGCGCTTCGATGCGCTCTATCCGTGCCTCCATCGAGCTCATCCGCTCTTCCATCGAGCGCATCCGCTCTTCCATCGAGCGCATCCACGTTTCCATTGAGCCCATCCGTTCTTCCATCGAGCGCATCCACCGGCGGCTCTCCTCGTAGTCGCGGCTCATCTGGGCAACGAAGGGCTCCAGGACCTCGTAGACGGTCTCCCGGATCATCTCCCGCAGTTCTTCCTTATCTATTTCCATCCTGCCCTCCTAATGGCCTCGGCCTGCCGGTGGCTTCTTTATACCCCGGAATCCCCAATCTGTCAAAGGGTAGCGGTCAGCGGGTAGGGCTTTTTAACGCTCTAACTCCTCCTATGGCCTGGAGCGCGTCGCAGGCAGCCTCCGAT
>WFUY01000472.1 GCA_015484715.1 Thermoflexales bacterium
CCAGGAGCCCGACGTGGCCGTCGGGCTCCTGGCCGCCTTCCTCGTCAGCCTCTCCGCCGCCCACATCGCCCAGGCCCGCCCTCGGTCGCCGGGGAGCACGGACGCCGCCGAAGCTCCCCACCTCTACCCGGCCCCCGTCCGGCGGGCCGCGCTCCTGGCCGCTTTTCTGGCCCTCCTCCTCATCTTCCTCTCGGTGGGACAGGAGCTGGTCAGCTACCACTACCTGGTGATGGGACGGGCCTACCAGCAATGGGCGGAGCGGGTCCAGCAGGCCAAGGAGGAGGACGAGGAGGAAAGGGAGATCACGGAGGAGGTCCGGCAGCTCTACGAGCGGGCGCTGGCCGCCTACGACCGTTCCCTAACCTGGCGGCGGACCGCCTCGACCTACAACAGCCGGGGGGCAATCCTGGCCCAACTGGGGCGCTACCAGGAGGCCGTCTCTTCTTACACCTTGGCTTTGGCCCTCAACCCCAAGGAGCCGATCTACTTGAGCAACGTCGGCCTGGCTTACGAGGCCCAGGCAGCCGTGGCCGAGGACCGAGGACTGCGGGTGGTTCTCTATGATCAGGCTCTGAACGCCTACAACCAGGCCCTTCAGATGATGGAAGCCTCCCCGCTGCGGTACGCCCAGCAGTTCGTCACCCTCCGCCTGTTGCGGGGCGGCATCTACTACCAGCGGGGGCAGGACAGGACGCTGGCCGGGGACCGGGAAGGAGGGCTGGACGACTTCCGGGCCGCCCTGGAGGAGTACCAGTGGGTGGTGGACCACGCTCCTCGGCGGGCCGACGGCTACGTGGGCCGAGGATGGAGCCGCTTCTGGCTGCGGCGGCAGTACCCCGTCGAAGAGGTCGAGAAGCGGCGGGCCTTCCTGGAGCAGGCCCTCGCCGACTTCCAGCAGGCCGTCGCCCTGGACCCCAAGGCCGTCTCCGCCTACACCGGGATGGGCTGGTCCCACTACTTCCTGGCCGTCGGCTATCCCCGCTGTGAACCGGGGGATCAGGACCCGCCGGGGGCTCGGAACTACCGGCGGCACATCGAAGAGGCGATCCAGGCCCTCAACCAGGTGATCCGCCTGGAGCCGAAGGTCGCGGTCCACTACCGGACGCGGGCCCAACTCCACTATCTGCTGCGACACTGCGACCCCCTGTACACCTTCGAAGAGCAGATCCGGGCAGCCATCGCCGACTACGACCGGGCCCTGGCCCTGGCCCCCGACCGGGCCGACTGGTACATCCGGCGGGGCAACCTCTACTATGCCTTGGGCCGTCAGTACTACAAAGAGGCCGCCGCCAACTACGAGCAGGCCCTGGCCTTGCAACCGGAGCAGGCCGACTGGTGGCTCACGCTGGGGAAGATCTACCGAGCCCTGGGGGAGGACTACTACGACGAGGCGATACAAGCCTTCTGGCAGGCCACCGAGCTGGACCCGGAGAACTACGGCGCCCACCTGCTCCTGGGCTGGACGGCCTACCTGGCCGGCGACTACCGGCGCTCGGCCGAGGCCTCCGGTCGGGCTGCCGCCCTGAAGCCCGACGACCCCCGCCCCTACTTCAACCAGGGGCTGGCCTACGTGGCGATGGGGAGGCTACAGGCCGCTCGGCAGAGCTACCAGGCCGGCATCCAGGTCGCCGATCAGCTTGACCCCGCCCTCCGCCAGGCCCGCTACGAGGAGGCCATCACCGACCTGCGCCAGATCCGCGACGACCCCCGGCAGGCCGCCGAGCGGTTCATCGAGCTGTTGCAGGAGGCCCTGGAGCGCGGAGGGCAGGCGCAAGCAGCTCAAGGGTAGAGAGGCCGCTTGACGTCAATTCTCAGTTATGGTAACATAGGACCGGCGCGGTGGTCCGGTGGACAAGCGAGAAGCGGGTTTTGTGCTCCAACTGTGATAAGGAGGATGGTATGGGGAGAAAAGTGGTTCTTATTTTGGGGATCGTCGTGCTCCTGGGGGTGGTTGTGGTCAGTGCATGGTGCACCCGGGCCAAGTCGGCGGGACCGGTTCCTACCACGACCGCGATCGCCGGACCTCAAGCGGTTGGGGGGACACCATCGCCGGCGGTTCCGCTCAGCGACGAAGAAGCGATGAACGCGGCGGCGACGGCGTTGGCGGCTACGCAGACGGCCGAGGCGAAGGGACCCCAGATCACCCCGACGCCTAAGAAGCCTGCGACGACGGTAGCGCCGACGCCGACGAAGAAGCCTGCGACGACACCCGCGACCAAGGTGGCGCCCACGCCTACCGTTGCCCCTACGGGCCAGGCGACGCCAAAGCCGACCGCGCCGCCGGCCACACCGCAGGTCTACGTCGTCCAGCCGGGGGACAATCTCTTCCGCATCGCGCTGCGCTTTGGGACGACGGTGGAGGCCTTAGCAGCGGCCAACAACATCGCCAATCCGGCGCTGATTTACTCAGGCCAGAAGCTGACCATCCCGGCGGGGGCGACCGGGCAGCCTGCGACGGGGCCGGTGATCTACGTGGTGAAGCCGGGGGACAACCTCTTCCGCATCGCGCTGCGCTACAACCTGCTCTACACCGCGGTGGCCCGGGCCAACAACTTGTCGCCGCCGTACACCATCTATCCGGGGCAGCGGCTTGTGATCCCCTTGCCTTAGCGAGGGCTGGTTGGGCGGTCGCGTAGTCGAATGGTCGGATAGTCGCTTGGTCGCTTGACCATAGGACTATCCGACCATCTGACTATTTGACCGCCGACGGCCGACCGCCGACCGCCGACTGTCTGACCCTCCGACCCTTTGACTACCCAACCATCTGACCATCCGCCCAAGGGGCAAGAAGCAAGAGGCAAGGACCGAGGACTAAGGCCTCCCATTTGCCCCCTGTGGCACTTTGTGGTACAATCTCTGCTCGGGCCGCCCACGGGTGGCCTTATTCAACACGCCTCTGGACTGACGGGTGGTGCCGGCGACCGATGGGCGGGAGGGTTTGACAACCCTTCCCCATCGTAACCGGTATTTTTACGCCGAGAGCCGGTTCCCGCTCAGGAAGAAGGGGGCGGACGTCCAAAACCACGGATTGCGGAGGTCATTCGCTTATGGCTGCTATTACGATGAAGGCCCTGTTGGAGACGGGGGTCCATTTCGGCCACCGCACGCGCCGATGGAACCCCAAGATGAAGCCCTACATCTTCACCGAGCGCAATGGGATTCACATCATTGACCTGCAGCAGACGATGGAAGCCCTCGACGAGGCCTACGCTGCTGTGCGCGATACGGTCGCCCAGGGGGGGGTCATCCTCTTCGTGGGCACGAAGCGGCAGGCCAAGGATACCATCGCGGAGCAGGCCCAGCGGTGTGAGATGCCTTACGTGAACGAGCGCTGGTTGGGGGGAACGCTGACCAACTGGCGCACCATCCGACAGCGGATTGATCAGCTCATCGAACTGGAGGCGCGGCGCGACCGGGGGGAGTTCGACCGGCTAACCAAAAAAGAAGCCCTCCGCCTGGCCCGCAAGATCGAGAAGCTGAACCGGCGTCTGGGCGGCATCAAGCATATGGAACGGTTGCCCGATATGCTCTACATCGTGGACGTGCGCCGGGAGGCTACAGCGGTCCGCGAGGCCAACTCCCTGGGGATCCCCATCGTCGCCCTCGTGGACACCAACTGCGATCCAGACCCCATTGACTACGTCATCCCCTCCAACGACGATGCCATCCGCGCCATCAAGCTGCTCACCACCTATATCGCCGATGCCGTTTTGGAAGGGCTGGCGATGCGCAAGGAGTTCGCGCCGGAGCTGGCTGAAGAGGAGATGGTTCCCGAACTGGTCTACGCGGCTGAAGACGAGCTCTACCTGGGTGAGGCCACCCTGGCTAAGCTGCGAGAGGGTGTTCTGGCCTTTGAAGAGGAAGTGGGGGACGAGGAGGTCCTCGAGTTGGAGGTAGCCTTCGAGTTGGAGGAGCCCCCTGTCGCCGCCGAGGTTGAGGTTGCTACTCAGAACAGTGGGGAGGAATCAGCCAAGGTGACCAACGTGGAACCCGAGGAAGTGGGAGGAGCGGAAGAGGGGACGGCTCCCCAGGAGGCGGAGCCGTTCCTCGCCGATAAGACCAATGAAGAAGCCAACAAGGAGTAGAGCCTTGAGGATCCCAACAGACTTGATCAAACAACTGCGTGCCCAGACGGGTGCAGGGATTCTGGATTGCCGGAAGGCGCTGGAGGCCACGGGCGGTGACTTGGAAGCGGCTGTGGCCTACCTGCGGGAGAAGGGACTGGCAGCAGCAGCGAAGCGAGCCAGCCGGGAAGCGAACGAGGGTCTCATCGAAACCTATACCCATCCGGGCAGCCGGGTAGGGGTCATCGTCGAGGTCAACTGTGAGACCGACTTCGTGGCCCGCACGCCAGAGTTCCGGACCCTGGCCCACGATCTGGCCCTCCACATCGCGGCGATGGCTCCCCGCTACGTTTCGCGCGAGGAGATCCCCGAAGAGGTGATCGCTCGCGAGAAGGAGAGCTATCGGGCTCAGGCCCTCCGGGAGGGAAAGCCGGAACACGTTATCGAGCGGATCGTGGAGGGACGGCTGAAGAAGTTCTATGAAGAGGTCTGCCTCCTGGAGCAATCCTTCATCAAGGATGACGATCTGAAGGTAGGCGACCTTATCACGAACAAGATCGCCCAGTTGGGCGAGAACATCGTGGTGCGGCGGTTCACCCGTTATGAACTGGGGGAATCGCTGAACGAGTCGGGATAAGCAAAGGGGGCAGCAAAGCTGCTCCTTTTTGGTCGGATGGTCAAACGAGGGGGCGCGATATGGCGGTGCCCAAGTACAAGCGCGTGCTGATCAAGCTGGGAGGGGAAGCTCTGGCCGGCCCCGGCGGTTTCGGCATCAGTCCCCATATGGCGGCTGAAGTGGCGGTCAAGCTGCGCAGCGTCTACGATCTGGATGTCGAGGTCGCGGTCGTCCTGGGGGCTGGCAACCTCTGGCGAGGCAAGGATGGACTGGCCCACGGGATGGAGCGGGCGACGGCTGACCATATGGGGATGCTGGCGACGGTGATGAACGCGCTGGCCCTGGCCGATGCCCTGGAACGGCAGGGGATCGTCACCCGGGTGCAGACGGCCATCGAGATGCGGGCCGTGGCCGAGCCCTATATCCGTCGGCGGGCCATCCGCCACCTGGAGAAGGGGCGGGTGGTGATCATCGGTGGGGGAACCGGGAACCCCTACTTCACCACCGATACGGCGGCCGCGTTGCGGGCGATGGAGATCAATGCCGACGTGTTGATCAAGGCAACCAAGGTGGACGCCGTTTACGAGGAAGACCCTCACGTAAACCCGGAGGCCCGGCGCTTTGAACACCTGACCTACATTGATGCCCTCAACCTGCGAGTCGGAGTCCTGGACAGCACGGCCATCTCCCTCTGCATGGACAACGATCTGCCCATCATCGTCGTGGACCTGTGGCAGCCCAACAGCCTGGTGCGGGCAGTGATGGGGGAGTCCATCGGCACGATGATCAGCCGGTAGGTCCGCAGAGGGCCGGTTGCCGATCGCCACGGTCCGCTGCCCGGCAGTAGCGTTGGTGAGGTGGGGCCGCCTGGGCCGGACCGGTGGCCGATCTCTCGATCATCAGGCAACGTGGAAACGAGGCAAGGGGTGAGGCAGAGAGAGGAGGGAGAAGACGGGGCTGCCTACCACTGTTCTAACTCAGGAGCAGACCAAAGAGCTACTTTGGCAAGTGCTTGTTGAGCTGCTTGAGGAACGGAGGTCTGAGTTTCACGAACTCACTATGGAAGCTATTGAGGAGGTCGCGCTTGCCAACGCTATTCGTGCGGGGCGGAATAACGAATTTGTTAGCGAAGACCAGATTCGAGCTGTATTGGAAGCATAGGCATGAAAGTCGCCTATGAGGCTGCCTTTCTCCGTGATTTAAAGCGTGTCCGAAGCAAGAAGGTTCGCCGTCGGGTGTAAGGAGTTATGGAGACGGTCAAGAGAGCTTCTGCCCCGCACGAGATTGCGGGTCTGACCAAACTTCGTGGTTATGAGACATCCTACCGCATTCGCCTTGGGGATTATCGGGTAGGCGTCGAGATCGTTGGTGATACGGTGATCTTGGTTCGGTTTCTGACCGGCAGGACCTCTATCGCTACTTCCCGTAGCGAATTTCCATTCGAGGGAGTTTCCATTCGAAGGAGATCGCCGATGATTAAGGAGCTAATGCGCGAGACCGAGGGCAAGATGAAGAAAGCGGTCGAGGTTCTGGAAGCGGACCTGCGCACGCTGCGCACGGGACGGGCGTCGCCGGCGCTGGTCGAGCGGGTGATGGTAGATTACTACGGCACCCCCACACCGTTGAACCAACTGGCGACCATCTCGGCTCCAGAGCCTCAACTGCTCACCATTCGCCCCTACGATCCCCAGTCCCTGGCCGACATCGAACGGGCCATCCTGAAGTCGGAACTGGGATTGACCCCCAACAACGACGGCAAGATCATCCGTCTGGTGATCCCCCGGCTGACGGAGGAGAGACGACGTGAACTGGTCCGGGTCGTCCGCAAGCGCGTTGAGGAAGGGCGGGTTGCCATCCGCAACATCCGCCGTGATGCCCTGGAGGACCTGCGGGAGTTCGAAAAGGAGAAGCTGATCAGCGAGGACGACTTCTACCGGGCCAAGGATGACCTCCAGGAGTTGACAGATCGGTACATCGAGCAGATGGAGGAAGTAGGGCAGCGCAAGGAAGAAGAGATCATGTCCATCTGAGGCTGGTCTTCGACCAGCCTGGGGTGCCGGGATGGGAGGGAGTACGGTGGTGGTTTCTCCTGTACGGGATCGTGTATCCCTGAACTCACGGAATGCCAAGAGACGAGAGGGCCTGCCCTGGCAGGTGCCCTATCACCTGGCCATCATTATGGACGGCAATGGGCGGTGGGCCCAGGAGCGAGGATTGCCCCGTCTGGCCGGCCACCGGGCGGGCACGGAGAACCTACGCCGTATCCTGCGGGCCTGCGTGGACTTTGGCATCAAGATCCTGACCATCTACGCCTTCTCCACGGAGAACTGGGGACGCCCGGAGCCGGAGGTGCGGGGGCTAATGAGCATCCTGGAGCGGGTGATAGATCGGGAGCTGGCCGACCTGGACCGGAACGGGGTGCGCATCCGCCACCTGGGCCGATTAGAAGGCATCTCCCCCCGTCTCCAGCAGAAGATCCGCTACGCCATCGAGAAGACGGCTCACAACGACCGGCTGATCCTCAACGTCGCCTTCAACTACGGCGGGCGGGCTGAGATCCTGGATGCTGTGCGCCGGATCATCCGGGAGGGCATTCCGGCCGAGCGGGTGGACGAGGCCCTCTTCAGCCGGTACCTCTACACGGCGGGGCTGCCGGACCCGGACCTGATCGTGCGGACCAGCGGCGAGGTGCGCATCAGCAACTTCCTGCTGTGGCAGGGAGCCTACGCCGAGTACTACGCAACCCCGACCTACTGGCCCGACTTCGATAAGGAGGAGCTGCGCAAGGCGATCGAGCACTATAGCCGACGGGAGCGACGCTTTGGCCGGCTCCGCCAATAACCCGCAAGCCCTCAGTCCACCTCTCCTCTGCTCTGGTCGGGCGAGCCACCCGGCGAGCCAGGTAGGTGGTGGCTCGGCCTGGGGCCAGATCATGCTCCGTGCGCTGGCTTCCCCTGGGTGATTGAAGACCGTAAAAACCGCTTGAGAGCGTCTGTGCTGCGTAAACGGGTCCTCAGTGCGTTGATCTTGGGTCCCCTGGTCCTGGGGATCGTTGTGGCCGGCCCCCTCTGGTTTGCCGGATTGGTCTCCCTGGCCGTGCTCATCGCGGCCTGGGAGTACGCCCGGCTGATGGAGCGAGGGGGCTTTCGTCTTTCCCTTCTGTGGACGTGGGGCAGCAGCTTGGTGGGGCTGGCCATCGTGGGGTGGCCGGGATGGGATGGCCTACGCCCGGCCCTCACCTTCCTGCTGATGGGG
>WFUY01000473.1 GCA_015484715.1 Thermoflexales bacterium
CCCTCTACCAGGTCCGCCCCCACCTCCAGGCCGGGCCTGGGCCTGGAGGTGGGAGCGGACCTGGTAGAGGGCGCGGGGGAGGTCTCGGTAGGAGCGGACCTCCCGGCGGGCCAGCGCGACCAGGGCGGGCAGTGAAGGGGCTGTAGGGCTCTCGTCGGCCTTCGCTCCCGACCAGGGGAGGTGGACCTCCTGGAAGCCCAGCGCCTCCACCGTCTCGCGCAGCCGGTCTTCCAGGTGGCGCATCACGCGCCACCCCAAGGGAAGGTAGGCGTAGAGGCCGGGGGCCAGCGGGCGGAGGAGGCCGGCCCGCAGGGCCAGCCGGTAGCTCGCCGACCGGGCCTCGGCCGGGGCCTCACGCAGGGTGTGTCCAAAGAGCTGGGAGAAGCGCATTGACGACCCTCCAGTCTTCACACAAACCAGCCGGTCCCCGGGTCAGGTGACCGGCTGGTCTCTTCAACTCGTCTCGCAGGTTTCGGCCTGCTCCCACCTACCGGATCAGGCCGCCATCGGGGCTTCCATCGCTTCAGGCCGGTCGGGCTCGCCCTCTGCGATGGTCTCGCCTCGGAGGACGATCTCGTCGTCCACGGCATCCACGATGATAGTGTCCCCCTCGTGGAAGCGGCCGGCCAGCAGGGCGTCGGAGAGGGCATCTTCCACTCTGTTCTGGATCACCCGGCGCAGCGGTCGGGCTCCGTAGTCGGGATCGTAGCCCTCACGGGCCAGCAGTTCCTTGGCCGCCTCTGTAACTTCCATCTCCACCTGGTGCTCCTGGAGCCGTTCCCTCACCTTCCCCAGCTCCAGGTCCACGATCCGCTTGATCTCCTCCTTACCCAGGGCGCGGAAGACGATCACCCCATCCAGGCGGTTGAGGAACTCCGGGCGGAAGACCCGCTTGAGCTGGCTCAGCAGCTTCTCCCGCATCTCCTGGTAGGCGTCCTCGGCCTCCCGCTCCTCATCCCGCTGGACGACGAAGCCCAGGCTGGTGCTCCGCTTGATCATCTCCGCCCCCACGTTGGAGGTCATGATGATGATGGTGTTGCGGAAGTCCACCTTTCGCCCCCGGGCATCGGAGAGGTGACCCTCTTCCATGATCTGGAGGAGCATGTTGAAGACCTCGGGGTGGGCCTTCTCGATCTCGTCGAAGACGACGATGGAGTAGGGGCGGCGGCGGATCGCCTCGGTGAGCTGTCCGGCATCCTCATAGCCGATGTAGCCGGGCGGTGCACCGACCAGCCGGGCGACCGTGTGCCGCTCCATAAACTCGCTCATGTCCAGTTGGATGAGAGCCTCCTCGCTGCCGAACATGAACTCGGCCAGCGCCTTGGTCAGCTCCGTCTTGCCCACGCCGGTGGGCCCTAGGAAGATGAAGGAGCCGATGGGACGTCGGGGGTCCTTCAGCCCGGCTCGGGCGCGACGGACGGCCTTGGCGATGGCCGTGATCGCCTCGTCCTGGCCCACGATGCGGGCCCTCAGCGCCTCTTCCATGTGGAGGAGCCGTTCCGACTCCTCGGCGGCAATGCGCATCACCGGGATGCCCGTCCACATCGAGACGACTTCGGCGATGTCCTCAGCGGTGACCTCGGGGGCCGAGGAGAGGTCGTTCCAGCCCATACGGAGCTGCTCGATCTTCTCCTGGAGCTCCCGCTCCCGCTCCCGCAGGTCGGCGGCGTCCTCGTAGCGGGCCTCTTCCATAGCGAGTTGGCGTTCCCGCTGGATGCGCTTCAGGTCGCTGAAGGTCTGCTGCAGCCCCTGGGCCTGGGGAAGCTTGTACATCCGCACCCGTGAGGCGGTCTCGTCTATCAGGTCTATCGCCTTGTCGGGCAGGTAGCGGTCGGGCACGTAGCGGGCCGAGAGGTGGGCGGCGGCGTAGATGGCCTCGTCGGAGATGCGCAGCCGGTGGTGCTCCTCGTAGGGCTTCTTGATCCCCTGGAGGATCTCGATGGTGTCCTCGATGCTGGGCTCTTCCACGAGGATGGGCTGGAAGCGGCGCTCCAGAGCCGCGTCCGATTCGATGTAGCGGCGGTACTCATCCAGTGTCGTCGCGCCGATGCACTGCAGTTCGCCCCGGGCCAGGGCCGGCTTCAGGATGTTGGCCGCGTCCACCGAACTGCCAGCAGCCCCTGCGCCGACCAGCATGTGGACCTCGTCAATGAAGAGAATGCTCTCGCTCGACTTCAGTTCCTCGATCACCTTCTTCAGGCGTTCCTCGAACTGCCCTCGGTACATCGTGCCTGCGACCAGAGAGCCCACGTCGAGCTGGAGTACCCGTTTGTCCAGCAGGGGTTCTGGCACCTGGCCCTCGACGATGCGCTGGGCCAGCCCCTCGACGATGGCCGTCTTCCCCACACCCGGCTCGCCGATGAGCACCGGGTTGTTCTTCGTCCGGCGGGAGAGGATCTGGATCACCCGTTCGATCTCCGTCTGCCGACCGATGACCGGGTCCAGCTTCCCCTCGGCGGCCAGCGCCGTCAGGTCTGTGGCCAGTTGGTCCACCAGCGGGGTCTTGACCTGTTTCTTGCGCCGGGTCTGTTCGGCGTAGACGGGACTCTGCTGGATGGCCCGTTGGGTCTCCCGGCGAACCTGTTCAGGGCTGATTCCCAGTTGACGCAGGATGTCAATGGCCACGCCATCGCCCTGGCGGACCAGGCCCAACAGCAGGTGCTCGGTGCCGATGTAGTGATGGCCCATTCGACGGGCCTCATCCACGGCCAGCTCGATCACCCGCTTGGTGCGTGGCGTCAGGTCCATCCGGCCAAAGGGAGTGCGACGACCTGTCCCTGTCATCCGTTCCACCATCTGCTGGACCCGGCGGACGTCGAGCCCTAGCTTCCGCAGTACGCGGCCGGCGACGCCGCTCTCCTCTCGGATCAAGCCCAACAGAAGGTGCTCGGTCCCGATGTAGCTGTGTCGAAGTCGCTCTGCCTCCTCCTGGGCCAGGGTCAGGACCCGTCTTGCCCGCTGTGTGAACCGTTCCAGATTGTTAGCCACCGTTCATCCCTCCCACACCTTCTGAGAGCCTCCAGGGACTCCCGCAGGTGTCTTTCAACAACCGTCAACCTTGCCTTCCTCGACGTTTGCCAGCGCGTTCCTGTGCGTCTCTGGAATTCAGCAGGCTCCCACACCCCTCAATCGGGCGTGGGAGCCCAACTTGCTACACCTCGAGCGTCTGCTCCGATCCACTTTCGTCTGTTTGCTCTTCCTCGGATCCGCTTGTCTCCTCTTCGATCTCTTGGGTGGCCTCTTGCCGGGCAGCCTCTAATTCGGCCTGCCAATCCTGGTCGGCGTATCGGGGATCGGCAACCCGCTTCAGGCTCAAGCCCATCCTGCGGCGCTCTGTGTCAATGCGGATGATGCGCATGATCACCTCCTGGCCCTCGTGGACGACCTCCTGGGGGTGGGTCACGTGGTCGTCCGAGAGCTCAGAGATGTGGATCAGCCCTTCGATCTCCTCTTCGCCCTTGATACGGGCGAAGGCCCCGAACTTCACCAACTTGGTGATGACGCCTTCTACCAACTGGCCGACCTGATACTGCTCCGCGATCAGCGTCCAGGGATCGGGCTGGAGGCGTTTGAGGCTGAGCCCAATGCGCTTGTTCTCCCGATCCACGTTGAGGACGTAGACCTCGACCTCCTGCCCTAGCTCCAGCACCTCCCGGGGGTGGTTCACCCGCTTCCAGGAGAGCTCGGAGAGGTGGATCAGCCCGTCGGCCCCGCCCAGGTCCACAAAGGCTCCGAAGTCGGCCAGGCTGATCACCTGCCCTGTGCGCACCTCGCCTTCCTGAAGCTCATTCAACAAGCGTTCTTTCTGGGCCTTGCGCCACTCACGGATGGCAGCCCGCTCCGACAGGATAAGGCGGTTGCGCTCCGGGTCAATCTCGATCACCTTGAGTTGGAGGGTCTGGCCCACCAGTTCGGCCCAGGGTGTCTCCCGAGTGTCCCGGTTGAACCGGTAACGGGCCGGGTCTAGCTGAGAGGCGGGCACGAAGCCACGCACACTCCCGATGTGGACGATGACCCCGCCCTTGTTGTAGCTGGAGACCAGCCCGGGAAAGATCTCCTGGCTCTCGTAGAGCTCTCGAGCCCTCTCCCAATCTTTGGCCAACTGCGCCCGAGAGAGGGAGAGGATGACGTTGCCGTAGCGGTCTTCCGGGTTGACGACGTAGACCGGAACCTCGTCGCCCACTTGGAGCGAGGCGAGGAAGTCGGCCGGCACCCGTTCCAGGTCACGGCTGGTGACGATTCCTTCCGATTTCAGGCCCAGATCCACCAGGATCTCGTTGGGTGTGATCTGGACGATGACCCCTTTGCGGATTTCTCCTTGCCGGAGGGGTTGATACCCGTACTCCGGCGATTCCAGCAGCCCCATCATCGGATGGGAAGCCTGCGGTGAGCCAACGACGATACCGCCGTCGGTGCCCCCCATAGATTCGTTCATGCGACCTTCCCTCTTGGATTAGTTTTGTACGGGGATATTATAACCCATTCCAGGTAAAAGGCAAACAACGAACGCTGCAGAGCCGCCAGCCGACCAGCCCGATGAGGGTGAGGCCCGTCAGGAGCATCCCCCAGCGCCAGGAGGCCGGCTGGAAGCGCATCTCGACCTGGTGTTGGCCCGCTTCCAGGTAAACGGCCCGGAAGGCATAGTTGGCCCGCCAGATGGGCGCCGGCCGGCCATCTACCCAGGCCCGCCAGCCTGGATAGTCCACCTCGGCGAGGACCAGATAGGCCGGCGTGGGGGTTGCCACCTCCAGCGCCAGGTCGTTCAGCCCATAGCGCAGGAAGGAGATCGTCGGGGGAGGCCCTCTCTCCTCCTCCCCAGCCGGAGGGGACAGCGGAGGCCCCCGCTCCACCACTACCATCGTGGCCGGGTCGAAGCCCGGTGCATGGATGGCGGCGAAGGCGGCATCGCCATCGGGCACGACGACGGCCCGGCGGACCAGGAGGGCACGGGGCAGTGCTCTGGTGTTCAGGTAGACATCTATCTGAGGATCCTCGTCGAAGACGGGAATGAAGGTGGCGTCTCCCGGCGGCCTTCCCTTGTCCGCCAAGACGTACTTGACGCCCAGGAAGTTGTACTGGGGAGATCCCCGGTACCCTACGGACCAGCGGTAAGCGCTGTAGTGGCCCAGTTCTAGCGGGTTGTAGACCCCCCCAATGTCGTAGAGGCCGTGGACGAGGGCGGCATCCGGCTGCCAAGCTCCGGCGTCCCCCTCGATGCGGAAGAGGGCTGGGTCCTGGCGCAGGAAGGCGACGACCGCCGGATGCTGGAAGCCGACCGTCGGATCGTTGACCTCCACGTCCACAGCGGAGCCCAGGATGGTCAGGTCGGCGAAGGTGAGGATCAGGGCGATGGGGCCGAGACGGCGTGGGGAGAGAAGCCCTTGCCGACGGAGGATGAGGAGTTCCAGGCCGGCTCCCCAGAGAAGGGCGAAGGTCATGCCAGCCCACCAGGCTCCCATCAGGTGGTCTGGGGTCCTCGTCTCCGGACGGGCGGCCACCACGGCCTGGTAGGTCCGAGCCAGCAGAAGCAGCCCCACGACGCCGAGCCCACTGGCCCCCATCAGCCAGGAGGTGAGCCGTCGGCGCTCCCGGCGAGAGAGAGGGGAGAGCAGCCGGCCCAGCCCCCGGACGGCGAGCAGGGCCAGAGCGAAGTCGGCCAGGAGCACGAGCCGGGCCGGTGCCCGCACCGAGCGGAAGCCCGGCAGGAGGTCGTAGGCCCAGCGATGCACCGGCGTGTGGGGACCCAGTCCCAGCAATAGCGCGAGGCCGAGGAGCAGGAGCAGGAAGCCGGTGGGGAGAGATGTAGGGGCGGGAGAGGGCCGTCGCCGACCCGGACGCCAGTCGGGCATCGCGCCCCAGAGGGCCAAGAGCAGGGGGAGGACGCCCAGGTAGCCCGTCTCGACGCGGTCCCATGGTCCCCAGAAGCGGGCCGGCCCTCGCCCGAAGAGGCCCGGGGCCAGGAACCCGGTCAGGGCCGGCCAGGGGAGGGCATAGCGGGCCGCTTCCTCGTAGGGGAGTGCTGCCCGTCCGGTGAAGGTCAGCATCTCCAAGGTGGGGAGCAGGGCCACGGCGGCCACCCCTGCTCCGACGAGGCCCGTGGCGGCCAGCAGGGCGAGCACGGCCAGTGCCCCCCGCCCATCCCGATGCCGGAGCCGTTCCCCGGCCATGTAGAGGGCGTAGAGGCTGGCGGCCAGGGCCAGGTAGAGGCTCATCTGGGCGTGGCCGGCCAGCGTTGCCAGGCCGAGGACGAGGCCGCTGCTGAGGGCGGCTGAGATTCGTTCTCGCCAGGGCCTTCCCCACGGCAGCGCCCGGCGCAGTCCCAGGAAGAGCCAGGGCAGCCAGGCAGCGACGGCAACCAGGTTCAAGTTGCCGAAGTGGACGATGAAGAGATCGGAAAAAGCGAAGGCCACCGCACCAACCAGCGCCCCCCAGCGTCCCCCCTCCGGTCGGGCCAGCCGATAGAAGCCCAGGCCGGCCCACCAGACGTGAGCCATAACCAGGGCTTCCATCATCCGATAGCTGGGGTCGCCCAGAAGCAGGAAGAGTGCCAAGTTGATCGGGTAGAAGAGGCCGGCCTGGTTGTCGGCGACGAAAGGAACACCGCTGTAGAGGTAAGGGTTCCAAAGGGGGATGACCCCCTGGCGCAGGCTGCGAGCGGCGAAACGGTAGGTGGGCCACAGGAAAGAGACGAGGTCACCCCCTCCGCTGGGCATCCAGTGGCCGGCCAAGGTGATGGGCCAGTAGAAGATCAAGACAGCGAGGGCCAGCAGCAGTGATGCGATGATGCCGTCTCGCCTTGCCACCCTATGGGCCCATCGCCTCACCATCCCCCGGTCCCGTCGCCTCACCGCCTACCCTCCCTCTCCCACGGTGATCTCCCCCAGCAC
>WFUY01000474.1 GCA_015484715.1 Thermoflexales bacterium
AGGTGCGGGTGACGAACTCGGTGGTCACCAGGCGGTAGGCGGCGTAGAGGGTGCCGTCGCTGCCGAAGGCGGGGCTGTGGTCGGCCTCCACGTCTGGGCCACCGGTCAGCGTGTTGTCCGCGCTCCAGGTGTCGGAGGCTGCGTCGTAGATGGCGTAGGTCAGGTCGGCGCCTTCGTCGCCCATCCCCTGCCAGACGGCTGCCAGGTTGCCGTTGGGGGCGCGGGAGAGGGTGAAGCCCAGGAAGCCGCCCTCGGTGCTGGCGGAGCGCACCGTTTGGAGGTCGGCGGTGTTCCACGAATCTTCCAGCCAGACCAGGTTGTCTCCCCGCAGCCAGAGGAGGTGGAGGCGACCGGCGGCGTCGTAGGCCAGGGCGGGGGTGGTATCGGCGATGGCGTCGTTCGTCAGGCGGGTGGGCCCGCTCCAGGCCGTGCCGTTGAACGTGCTGTAGTAGAGGTCGCTGTCGGTGGTGGTGGTCAGCAGGCCGTCGGCGTCCACGGCGTAGACGAGGGTGGCCTGCGTGCTCGAATAGGCGGCAAAGGCGACGTCGAGCACGTCGTGCAGGCCGGTGATGGCGGCGGTCGGTGCGCTCCACGCGCTGCCGTTCCAGAGGGCGTAGGTGAGGGTCAGCGGGTGGGTGGCGGTGCCCAAGGCGTCGGTTCCGTCGGTCGTCTCCCAGAGGGCCATCACGCTGCCGTCCGTGCCGGCGGAGAGGCGCGGGGCGCGGTCCATCAGGCTGTCGTTGGTGAGCGTGATCGGCGTGCTCCAGGAGGTGCCGTTCCAGGTGCTGGCGGCGATCTCGAGGCTCTGGGCGAAGGTGATGTTCAGGGTGGGGGTGATGCCGGCCGGGAGGGCAGAGCGCTCCCACAGCGCCACGCCGGTGCCGCTGCCGTCGTAGGCCACGACGGGGTTAAAGTCGGGCTGCGTGTCATCGGTGAGGGAAGTGGGGCCGCTCCAGGCGGAGCCGTTCCAGTAGAAGGCGCGGATCTCGGTGCCACGTCCGTGGGGTTTGGCGGTGTCGTCGTGGACGTAGACCAGCAGGCGGTGGCCGTCGCTCCGCACGGCGAGGGAGGGCTCGGGGCGGGGGTAGATGTTGGTGAGGAGGGTGGTGAATTGCGAATTGCGAATTGCGAAGGACGAACGGCGAATGACGAGAGGAGCGATGGCATAGTCGGGGCCGGCATAGTCGCGGGGGATGAGACGCCAGCCGGGGGGCAGCGCGGCGGTCAGCAGTGTTCCCTCTTCGTCCACGTCCTCACATTGGCCGGGGTAGGAGCAATCCACCCGCCGTTCGTATTCAGCTTCAAAGGCCCAGGCCTCGAAAGCGGCTCCATAGTACATCTGGAGGCCCACTCTTTGCAGGTAGCCGGGGTTCTTGGGTACTTGCAGGGTGATGTAAGGTTTGCCGCCGCCGTAGACGCTGGCTTCCAGGCCGGCGCAAGGTTCGATGGATAGGGTGGCGTTGGCATCTATGCTGCCCGTTCCCGTGCCCTGGATGAATTGCAGTTGGTCGTCCCTGGCTTCAAACTGTGTAATGACCTCGACCGCCGGGGTGAAGGTTCCTTTGACCTGGGCGACATTGTTGACCCAGCGGATGATGCGGCCCACGACAGGCCAGTCCTCGGCGGCCTTGAGGGCCGGGATCACGTCCACCAGGCCAGCCTCTTTTTCGATGGGGGCTTTGATCTCCAGGCCCAGTTCAGCCTGTTGGAGGTCGAAACTCTGACCGCAGACAAATCGTGTTTTGCCGCTGCCATAGATGCGCCCCTCGACGTTCACGGCAGCCAGGCCCAGGCCGGTCTCGCCGGAGACCTCGGCGGCACCGCTGCCATCGGATTGGGCCTCGGCGGTGGCCCCTGCCTGGGTGGGCAGGATGCCCAGTTCCTCGCCACCCAGATAGGGCACCCAGTCGGGCGGGGTCCAGGTGGCCTCGAAGGGCGGCTCCGGGTACTTGAAGTCGTAGGTGTACTTCACCAGTGGGGCTGCCGGCTCCACCTCGAAGGAGGCGTCGCTGCCGGGGATGTTCTGTATGGCCCACTCGACCCAGCCGGGCCAGGGGAAGACGGTGGGCTGGATGACGGTCTCCAGCGAACGGAATTCGGTGCTCCCTACGGGATAGGTGGCCCAGACGCGCAGGGTGTTGTTGGCGCAGGAGAAGGCGGCCTGGAAGTCGCTGCCCATATCGTAGGTGTGCTGTGCACCCCACTGTTGGCCGTCCTCCCTGACCTGCGCGCCGTTGAGGTCAAAGTAAACGTCCCCGTAGGGGGCATCGCCGTTGCCGGGGAGATCGCCGTTCCAGTCCACATAGACCTTGACAGGATTGCCAAGCGTCTCGTTATCCAGGAAGTAGGATTTATCCAGCGTAAAAGTCGGCTTGACGGCGGCGATACGCGGGCGAACGTCCACATCCAGGGAGGCGAAGGCGGTGTTGTTGAGATTCGTCAGTTCGAGAATGGCGTCGTCCGGGTCGGCGGCGACGGTGAGTTTCAGTGTGGCTTGCCCGTTGCCGTCGAGGAGGTGATCGGTGATGTCCCAATCCAGGTGCAGCGTTTGCGTCATGCCCACGCTCAAGCCGGTAATGGTCTGGTCGGTGTGCCAGCCGTGGTTATCGCTGAAGCGGATGATGATGTCATCGGCGATATCCGTTTCTCCTTTGTTGCGCACAAGGACATCTATCGGGATGAGATAGCGGTTGTCGCTATGGGTAATGGCTGCCGAGTCAAGAGAGAACTGGTCCACGGCCAAATCCGGGAGCACCCCCCCCTTCCACACATAAAGGACGCTGCTACCTACATCTACAAAGGCTGCGGTGTAACCGCTGTACGAAAAGATCCTACCCATCCACCAGAAGTCGAGAAGAGACACACCATCCGGCGAAACGGGCACCAGGTCGCTGCCATCTTGACGCATTCGCCAGAACCTATCATCCCCGGAACCGTGAAGGAGCAGATAAGAAGCGTCCTCGCTGAGAGCAATGGGCGGATAATAATCATCATCCCCTGGCATCGGTACCTGCGTCAAAGCGTTGGAGGACAGGTC
>WFUY01000475.1 GCA_015484715.1 Thermoflexales bacterium
GCGATTACCCCCGGCTGCGCCCGCGCGATTTCCACCAACGCTTCCAATTCCGGGCAGCTCACCTCGTAGTCGTCCCGCAGGCTGGCGTGAGAAGCGGTCATCAACTGCCCCACCGCCTCCAGGTCGCCCCGCTCCAGCGCTTCCACCATGGCCAGCACCCGCCGGTTCTCGGTGATGACGTGACGGGCCCGGCGGTAGATGTGGGGGGGCAGTTCGTCGCGGGCTGCCTCCAACTGCTCCGGCGTCACGTCCCGCAGGACGCGGGCCCCCAGGTGGCGGGCGGCCTGGAATCCCTCAGCCTGGCGGGTGGCGTAGGCGGAGTTGACCAACTCCCGCTGCACCCCGCTGTCCACGATGACCAGGCGCAGGCCGGCGGGCAACGGGACCGGCCTCGTCGTCAGGTCGCGGCAGTCAATGAAGAGGGCGTGGTCGGCCTTCCCCAGGATGGCGACCATCTGGTCCATCACGCCGCAGGGCATGCCGACGAACTCCCTCTCCGCCCGCTGGCAGGTGAGGGCCATCTCCCGGGGGTCAAGGTGGAAGCCGCTGACCCGCTGGAAGGCGTAGGCGGCGGCCACCTCGATGGCTGCCGAGGAGGAGAGGCCGGCCGCCATCGGCAGGTTCCCCATCGCCACCGCCTCCATCCCGTCCAGCACCAGCCCCCGCTCCTGGAGCGCCCAGGCGACGCCGGGGAGGTAGCGCAGGGCCGGCGGGATCGCCTCGCGCTCGATCTGCCGTAGATCGAAGACCAGCGCCTGATCCAGGTCGGCGGCGTAGAAGTGGACCTGGCGGTCGGGCCGAGGGCGGGCGGCCAGCCAGACGGCCCGGTCCAGGGCGGCCGGCAGGACAAAGCCCTCGTGGTAGTCGGTGTGTCCGCCGATCAGGTTGACCCGGCCCGGCGCTCGCACGAGGAAGCTGGGCGAGGTCCCGTAGCGCCGGGCGAAGAGGGCGACGAGTTGGGACTGGATGCGCTTGGCAGCGCTCTCAGGCCCCGGCCCTTGGGGGATGCTCTGCTTCATCGTCATCGGTCGCTCCTTCTTGGTACCAGCGCGTCAGGCCGATGCGTGCCATCCAGCCCAATCCCAGGAGCAGAACCGCCAGGGGGAGCAGCGTCCGGCCCGGTGCCCGGCGGACGATGAGGCCGTCCACGATGGCTTGGCCTGGGCTCTGGGGGTTGGCGGTGATCCGAACCCGGTAGCGCCCGGGCGGAAGACGGCTGACGACCGGGACGAGGACGCCGAAGCGGGGTTCGGCGCTCACCAGGGCGATGGCACGCTGCCACACCCGCCCGTCGGGCTCCGCCGGCTCCACCGTCACCGCCAACGAGCCTCCCTGGGGGCCGGTCCCCACCACCAGGTCGAGCCCTGTCCCCCGGAAGGTGAAGCGGGCCGTCTCGCCGACGGCCTCCGTCACTCGGTAGCCGCCCAAGACGGCCTGGGGGTCCGTCGCCTCCCGCCAGCCATCGCTCCAGGCGATGGCCCAGTGGTCTTCCTGGTGGTAGCCGGGGTAGACGAGAGGCGGGCGGGTGGCATAGCTCTTCATGGCCTCGTAGACGGGCATAGGAGTGAAGTCGGGCTCGACCATGCGGAAGTAGTACCAGGCCTGGTCCCGCTCGGCGTCGGAGGGGCGTTTGAAGAACCAGAAGTTGACGACGCCCACCCAGGGCCACTCCTCCTGGATCCGCTGGTAGGCGAGGGGGGCGTAGCGGGCCTGCTGCTCCAGCGTCACCCGCCCATAAGCCGGGTAGGCGGGGTGGTCCGGGGGGAGGGCGTTGCTGTTCATCTCGCTGATCCAGATGGGCTTGTGGGCGTCGCCGTAGCGGACCATGATCTCCCGCAGGTAGCGGGGCCGGCTGAAGTTGAGGACGACAGGGCGCATCCGGTGGTCCGTCGGCCCCGACCAGAGGATGTAGTCGTTGACGGCCAGGATGTCGAAGCAGTCGCCGGCACCGGCCCGGTACATCTGCTCTAAGAACAGCAGGTCGTTCAGGTTGTTGCCGCCCCAGGGGTTCATCGCTCCCATCTCGGCCGTGGGGGCCAGCGCCCCGCTGAGGATCACCACCTGGGGGTCGGCCTCCTTGGCCCGGCGGTAGCCCTCGCAGAGGAGACGGGTGTAGCCCACCGGGTCCACAGGCTGGTTGCCCCACTCGGGGTAGATGTTGGGCTCGTTCCAGAGCTGGTAGTAGCGGATGCGGCCCCGGTAACGGGAGACGACGGCGTAGACGAAGTCGCCGTAGTCGGCGATGTCGTCGGGAGGAGCGTAAGGTCCCAGGGCATCCCCCTGGGCGCGGCTCCAGGCCGGTGGGTTGCTCAGCCGGGCGATGATCTCCAGGCCGTAGCGCTCCGCCAGGTCCACGATCTGGTCGTACTTCTCCCAGGCGGAGCGGTAGGGCTCGTGCCGCCGGTCCTCGAAGTCCCCCTTGCCGTGGATCTCGATGTCTTCCCAGGGGAACTCCTGGCGGATCCAGTGGAAGCCGGCCTGGGCGATCATCTGGACCACGCGCTCCCGCTTCCAGGGTTCGACCTCCTGCTCCAAGAAGGTGTTGATGCCGAAGGGGTTGACGCCGGCGTGGGCGACCGGGGCGAAATCGGCTGTGTGGGGCTGGGGGCGGGTGACGTTGGCGGCCAACTGGAAGAGCCCCCGAAGCTGGGGCAGCCATGCCTCCTCCCCTGTCCAGCGGAAGAGGGTCTGGTCCACCCGGTCGGGCAGGGAGCGGAGGGAGAGGGGGGCGGACGGTCGGCTTGCTCCCCACAGCCCGCCGAGCAGGAGCAGGAGCCCCAGGATCGGCACCCAGAGACAACGGCGCATAGTTGCCAGCCTACCCATCACGCCCGACAGGAGGCGGAGACCTCGGTGCGGCCTGAGGTGGCCAGGTAGGCCGACACCTCCTGTCGGGCCTTCTCAAACTGCTCCAGGAGGGCCTCGTCATCCCCTTTGAAGCCGAGGATGGTGCGCCGAGAACAGGTGGCGCAGCCCAGCGAGGCCCGGTAGCTGTCCAGGTTGCAGGTGAGGCAGCCGGCCAGGTGGCTCATCATCAGCGAGAAGGCCAGCGTCTCTTCGTGGTCCTCGGGCAAGCCGATGATCCGGTCCACCAACTCGGTCCAGGCGGGACCGCGCAGGTCCCGCAGGCCGGGAATGCAACGAGCCGGGAAGAGGATTTCGCTCTCCGGGTACATAGCTGTTCCCCACAGTGAGAGATTCATCATAGCGATGGCGGTGGAAATCCGGTAGGATGGGGCAGGATTCACCCGACGTGTTCCGAGCAACCTGGCAAGCAGGGAGTTGGTTTCGGGCTGTGCGGGTTCCCACGACCGTCGTTCGACGACCGGCGCCGGGCGTTGCCGGTCTGGCCCAAGCCCCACAGCCGGGCTCTAGGGAGGTGGCGGCTTATGGGATACGGAATCCACAAGTTGACCTTCAGCGCTGAGGAAGCTTATCGCTACCAGATTTACAACGGAACGGGGCGCCTTCGCTATCAGGCAGAGCGGCTGGATGCTCGCCTGCCTCTCCCCACCTACCGTGTGCGCTTTCTGGACCCGGCGGGGAGCGCCATCGCCCAACTCTCGGCCCTTGAGGAAAACCCCTGGATCTTTGAGCGCACCTATCTGCTGCGGATGGCAGGGACGACGGGACCCGACTACGTCATCCGCCGCGAGTGGCCCTTCGTAGACGAAGCGTTGCTCCGGCTTCCCCACTACTACGTTGAGCTAGGACCCCGCATCTACCTGGCCCACGGCAGCCGCTATGGTCAGCACTTCTACAGCATCCACCGGCTTCAGGATGGGGCCGTGGTGGGGGAGATCCTTCGCCCCACCAGCGGCTATCACTACTGGATCGAGACCGAGGCACCGGTCCTCCAGCAAGCCCCCCTATTGCTGGTGGCCCTGGTGGTCGTGATTGATATGGAATGGGAGATGGTGCTGGAACGAGCGTGAGGCCAAGGTCCGGTGGACTATCGTTTCCACCGTTTGCGCAGTTCGGACCAATCCAACTGGCGCTCTTTCTGGGGCTGGGCCGAGACCATCTGGTCCACCGCCTTGGCGATCTCGGTGGGGTCGAAGGCGTGGGCCTCGGCGGCCAGCTTCTCCAGTGCTGCCCGCTCCTCCGGGGTCACCGGGCGGCCCATCTCTTCCTCCAAGCGGGCCAGGGCCAGCAGCAGCGCCCGTTCCCCATCGGAGAGTTGAGCGCTGCCCCCCTCCAACAGCCAGCGGGCTTTGCCGGGGTCCATCAAGGACTCGCTCATGATTTTCCCCCCTTGAGCGTATCTGTTCAGCCTACCCTCCCGCAGGTCACCGGTCGAGGGCGTTTTCAGCCCCGATGGGCTATTGGAAGCACGGTTTCGCGTCGGAAACGTGCCTAACCTGCGGGAGGGTGAACATTGAGCTCACCGCGCCGTTGCCAGACGATCTTGAGAGGACCGGCATCGGCTTATATTGTCCCACAAATTGGCCGATTGCGCAACCTCTGGGGGGCAGCGGCAGGGACCCGTCGGCTTTTCGTTGCCTCCTCACCCGGTGATCACCCATATCTTTGGGGATAGGGAGACTAGCCGTCCACGAAGGGGGCGCGAATACACGAATTAAGGACCGCCTCATTCGTGCATTTGTGAGAAATTCGTGGACGGCCTGCTACGGACCACTCTCTCGCTCCCTTGTGGGTAATCACCGCCTCCTCACCCATTGCGTTCCCGCCTCTTTTGGTCTATAATCTATCTAGGCTGGTATCTATCAGCCTATCCTCCCGCAGATTACCGATCGAGGGTGCTTTCAGCCCCGATGGGCTATTGGAAGCATGGTTTCGCGTCGGAAACGCGCCTAACCTGCGGGAGGGTGAGCAGTTACCTAGGCCGTAGAAAGCGTGCCCGTGATGCCCGGTCGGAGGTCGCCCATGAAGTCGCCATCGGATGACGCCGGATGGACTCGCTGGTCTTTCCCGATCGTCGCCGCGCTCCTGCTGGTTGGCGCGACGCTGGCCTGCAACCTGGGACGCCGGACCCCTTCCGCCACGCCCTCGCCGGAGAAGGCGACCCCTCGGGTC